>JALQST010000075.1 GCA_023264315.1 Nodosilinea sp. BSH.14 | reverse complement strand
ACAGGCTCAGCCTGAGCGGTATTGTATTCGCCAGCCTAGTCATACTGAGAATTGCTGCACTGGGCTGGTAACTCCGGTGGTGAGGGCATCCACCTTGTACACTGGGAAAGATGGATGACTTCTGTAGCCCAACGCCATGACCCACGCCACCGATGTGCAGACCTTGGCCCGCTGGATGGCCGCCGACTTTAGCAACCAGCAGCAAGCCTTTGATAACCCGCCCCTGTTTGCCCACATTCGGGTCTGTGTGCGGCCTCTGCCGACAGAAATTCTGGGGGGCTACGGCTTTTACATTGAGCAAGCCTACGACTACATGCTGGATCGTCCCTACCGTGCCCGAGGCATGAAGCTGGTGGCCAATGGCGATCACATTGTGATTGAAAACTACTCGGTGAAGGATCCTGAAACCTTTTATGGAGCCTCCCGCAACCCGGAGCGGCTGGCCCAGTTTACCCCTGGCCACTTCCAGCGCACTCCGGGCTGTAATTTGCTGGTGCAGTGGACGGGGCGCCGTTTCCGGGGGGCGGTGGAACCGGGCAAAGCCTGCATGGTGGAGCGCAACGGTAGGCTCACCTACCTCGATAGCGAATTTGAAATCGATGCCGATCAGTTCACGAGCTGGGACAGAGGCCGCGACCCCGAAACCGATGAACACCTTTGGGGTGCCCTGGCGGGGCCGTTTCAGTTCAAGCGGCGGGCCAGCTTTGCCGATGAAGTCAGCGCCTAGCCGATGCCCCACCCCACGGTTTTCGAGCATTCTGTCCTCATTCAAGCGGATCCCGCCGTGGTGGATCGCTGCTTCACTGATCTGGCCTGGATGCATCGCTGGCTGAATCCAGCCCTGCGCTGTGAACCGATTGACCCGTGGGACACCCAGCCGGGGAGTCGCTGTCGGTTTAGGCTACAAATTCCCCTCTGGCAGCCCAGTCTTCAGTGCACGGTGGTGGATCGGGCACCGGGGCGCATTATCTGGGCCTTTGAGGGCTTTTTCCAGGGGCAGGATCGTTGGCAGTATGACCTCACCCCTGGGGGCACGCTGTTGCTGAATCGCTTCGAGTTTGACATTCCCAATCCCCTCGTGGCCTGGGGGTTTCATCACATTGCCGCCCCTTGGACGCAGCGCGACATGCAAGCCCAATTGCAGCGCCTCAAAGCCCTCGCCGAGGGCACCCACTAAGCCCCGCCCCTTGCCAGACCGCTGTTCGACTGGCTCACCGATCAGGGCGAACGGTCAATTGACCAAAATGAGAATTGCTGAACGACGTGGGCTGTGCTTGCATAGCTGTAAGATAACGAAGGCCATCGCATTTCCAGCCTATGCTTACCATTGCCCTCCCCAAGGGGTCGCTGCTTGGCGACAGTATTCAACTCCTCCAGCGGGTTGGTTTGGATTTCAGCCTGTTCCAAGACAAGGCCAATCGTCAGTTGCAAATCCTTGACCCTACCGGACGCGCCCGGGCTTTGCTGGTACGCGCCCAGGATGTGCCGGTGTATGTGGAGTATGGTCAGACGCAGCTCGGCATTGTGGGCTATGACGTGCTGCGGGAGAAACAGCCCGCCGTAGCCCATCTAGCGGATCTGGGCTTTGGCGATTGTCGTCTGTCTGTGGCGGTCAAGTCGGATAGCCCCTACGCTTCCTCGCTCGACATTCCGGCCCACAGCCGCATTGCCTCGAAGTTTGTCCACAGCGCCCAGGCGTATTTCCAAAGCCTCGACCTGCCCGTGGACATCGTACCCCTCTCCGGATCGGTGGAGCTTGGCCCCATTACCGGCATGTCAGAGGCCATTGTTGACCTCGTGTCTACGGGCAAAACCCTGCGGGAAAATAACCTCATCGAGCTGGAGGTGCTCTACCACAGCACCGCTCGCCTCATTGCCCATCCCCTCAGCTATCGCATCAACCCCTATGGCCTCAGCGATCTGATCGGGCAAATTCGATCTCAGAGTGCCCCCGTCGCCCCATGAGGAGGGGGTGTTCTCCATTGGAGAGGCTACGCCAACGACAAGCTCTGCCCGCAGGTACACGATCCCCATCACGACCGATCTAGCGGTTGACCGTTTGGAGGGCAGGGGCAGCGACGACTATAACCCGGTGTCCTGAACGGGCGCAGCCTCCGGTGCAGGCGATTCCTGTCCAGCCTGTTGACGGCGCAGGGCTTCCTGTTGAAGGGCGCGGAAATTGGCCGCTTCTGTAGACATGCGGTTTTGGTGGATGCGGCTAAAGTCCGACAGGCTCATGTCGTTCATCAACACGGCCCGGTGGATCAGATCAAAGGGCGTATTTGCGCCACCGCCAAAGGGGGTCTCCCGGTTTTCGGTGGTGCCAAAGCCCGCGTTGGGATCCACCACTTGGGGAGGCGTGGGATCGCTGGTGGGTGCAGACTGGGCCAAGGCACTGGGAGCCAGCCAGCCAACTATGGCGGCTAGGCCCACCCCAGCGACTAGGCAAGATCGGTTAACCATGGAAAACCTCCTTAACACCATCAGTGAACAACATGACGACCCCAGACCTGAGTCTGTTCCAACCATAGCAAATCCCCCCTAGGACGGATCAGTCCCTAGGCCATGCGGCGGCGCAGGAGGGGCTGGATCACCCCTAGGGCCAGCCCACAGAACACCACCAACACCACCAAAGACAGCCCCAAGGACATGTTCCAAAACGGAGTGGCGAGGACGGTGCTGCCCAGGCTCCAGTCGGGATGCAGGTAGACGTAGCGGATGGGTTCAATGGCGTAGGTGAGGGGATTGAGACTGGCGATGACCTGGAGCCAACCGGGCATGAAATCTAGGGGCACCAGGGCGGTACTGGAAAACAGCAGGGGCAGGTTGGTGACAAAAATGACGGCTAGGAGCTCGATATGCCCCGGCAGGGCAAAGGTGAGGCCCAGGCTGAGGGCCGTTACCCCCAGCACCAGGGTCATGACAATGAACAACACCAGCACCAACCCTAAGCCTTGGGGTAGGCCCGCGCCCAGCACCGCACTGAGGGCCAAAATGGCGGCGGTTTGCACCAGGCTGAGGGCGGCGATGAACAGGGCGGAAGCCAGCACAATGGAATAGCGAGAGGCGAGGGGCGCAACCAGGAAGCGGTTCAGAAAGCCGAATTCTCGGTCGAACATGACGGGCAACCCCGCGTTAAGGGCACCGCCAAAGGCCGTAAACACGAGGATGCCCGCCCCTAGAAATTGGCCGTAGTTGCGGCTTTCCCCAAACAGCCCCGAGGGCACATTTTGAAAGAGTGCCCCAAACAGCACCAGCCAAATCAGGGGCTGAATCACCCCCGCCACCAGGGTGGAAGGCCGCCGCTGGATCTGAATAAACAGGCGGCGGGCCATGGCGAGGGTCTCTTGTACAAAGGCCCCCGAGAACACCCCCGGATCGGCCTCTGTCTGGGCTTGACGGGTTTTCCAGGCTTGTAAATCGGCGTTGCTCAGGGATGGAGATCCCGGGCGAGGGTTGGATGGATTCGGTAAGGTGGTGCTCATGGTTTGGGTTAGCCTCCCTTCATCGCCTGTTTTTTTTCTTTTTTAAGGTCGCGCTGCCCCACGGCGGCGAGTTCTGCATCCATCAGGGTGCGCCCCGTGGCTGCGAGGTACACATCATCGAGGCTGGGCCGCGACTGGGAAATGCCAAAAATCGGTAGGCCGGCCTTTTCGAGGGTGGTTTGGACGGCGGTCAGGGCGCTGGGTTCCCGGTCTACCACTAGGTTGAGGGAATTGCCCTGGGCGGCGTTGAGGATCACCCCGCGCACAAAGGGGAGATCCAGCAGCAGCGCCTTCACAGTTTCGGCTTCGTCGTCGGGGGTAAATTCGCGCACCCGCAGGGTGATGCGATCCCCCCCAAGTTTATCCTTGAGGTCACTGGGCGACCCCGCCGCAATCACCTGGCCCTGGTCAATAATCGCCACCCGATTCGCGAGGGCATCCACTTCTTCGAGGTAGTGACTGGTGATCAGCACCGTGGTGCCCGCCGCCCGCAACTGACGCAGAAAATCCCACACGGCGGAACGGGTTTCAATGTCCAGGCCCACCGTGGGCTCGTCCAGCACCAGCACATCGGGCTGATGCAGCAGCCCCAGGGCCAAATCTAGGCGCTTACGCAGGCCGCCGGAATAGGTGCCCGTCTTGCGGTCGGCCCAGTCCCCCAGTTCCAGTAGGGCGATCATTTGGTCGATGCGCTGGCGGGCCACCCCCCTGGGCATGTGGTACAAATCCGCCTGGAGTTGTAGCAATTCTCGCCCGGTCAGCACCTTATCCAGGGCGATTTCCTGGGCAATGTAACCCAGCCGCTGACGCACCTGCCGAGGTTGATCCACTACGGAAATCCCCATCACCTCCATGCGCCCTGCATCGGGGGTGGCCAGGGTGCAGAGGCAGCGGATGGTGGTGGTTTTACCGGCCCCGTTTGGCCCCAACAGGCCGAAGATTTCCCCCGGCTGAATGGACAGGGACACCCCACGCACCGCCGAGACGGAACCGTAGGACTTTTTCAAATTTTCAATGGTAACAGCGGCATCCATGTCGCCTATCCAGCCCCAGAAACATCCATTGATTGCGGGGATTAACCCCAGATCAGCTCACCAGCCCAGGCCAGAAACCGCCGAATTACGGCTCCCTAGCCTCAGTCTGTAACGGGTCACAGGCTGCAACCTGGCTGAACCGTGCCTCCATTGTACAGAACTCGCTGACCCCAGGCCGTCTTCTGCTGGGGTTCAGGGAAGGCGAACCCTTGGAGCGAACCCTTGGAGCGATACATTGGGAAGAGGACACCCTAGGAAAGTGAGGCAGCCATCCCGTGGGACATTGCGTGAGACATCGGGGCATCCAGCCCGCCGTAGATCAAGACAGGGCCATCGCAGGATGGGTGGGTTAGGCCCGGGCGGCGTGGTCATTGCCGGGGAGCGCAGTGGCGTGGGCAAAACCACTGTCACCCTAGCGCTGCTGGCAGCCTTGGCCCAGACATCCCGGCGGGTGCAGTCCTTCAAGGTGGGGCCAGACTACATTGACCCGATGTTTCACCGGCGGGTGACGGGTCGCCCCTGCTATAACCTCGACCCAGTCCTCACCTCGGAGGACTATGTGCGCCAGTGCTTTGGGGAACGCTGCCGAGAGGCAGACTTTGCCCTAGTGGAAGGGGTGATGGGCCTGTTTGATGGGGCTACCGGGGCGGCGGACACCGCCAGCACCGCCCACATTGCCAAACTGCTGGCGTTGCCCGTGGTGCTCGTGGTGGATTGCAGTCGGCTCTCCCGGTCGGTGTTGGCCCTTGTCCATGGCTACCGCAGCTTAGATGCAGCTCTAACCCTAGCGGGGGTGGTGCTAAACCGGGTGGGCAGCGATCACCATCTAGACCTCCTACAGGATGCCCTCCGTGCCGTGGATGTGCCGATTTTAGGGGTGTTGCGACGGCAAAGCGAGATCACCATTCCCGACCGCCACCTGGGCCTGGTGCCCACCGCTGAACTGCCCCAACTTCAGGACTGCCTAGATCGCCTTGCCCATCTGGGCCAAACCGGGTTTGACTGGGATCGCTTGCGCCCCCTGCTGACGGTGGATCGGGATGGGGCGACAACAGCTATGCATCCGAAGTCTCTGCCCCCCAATGTCCTACCGTCCCCAATGGCAGCCCATCCCCACGGCGACCCTATCCATCGGCTGCGCCCCCGCCTAGCCGTGGCCCAAGACGCCGCCTTCAGTTTTTACTACGCCGACGGCCTGGATTACCTCAGGGAACTGGGGGCGGAATTGGTGCCATGGAGTCCGTTGGTGGATCGCACCCTACCCGAAGCCACGGATGGCCTGTATCTCGGGGGCGGTTTTCCGGAAATGTTTGGGGCGGCCCTGGCGGAGAATCAGCCCCTCCGGCAGCACCTCCGACGGCAAATCACCGCCGGACTGCCCACCTATGCCGAGTGCGGTGGCCTGATGTATTTGGCGGAGGCCCTCGTGGACTTGCAGGGACAGACCTGGCCCATGGTCGGGATCTTGCCCACGACGGTGACGATGCAGTCGCGGCTCACCCTGGGCTATCGACAGGCCACCGCCACCGCCCACAGTGTTGCCCTCCAAGCCAATCAGCGGGTGTGGGGCCACGAATTCCACCATTCCCAGGTGACAGTGCCGCCCGCCGCCCCCCTGTTCCAACTGCGCCGCTTTGACGCCCAATCCCCCCACGCCACCGAGGGCTGGGGCATTCACCAAGTCCATGCCTCCTATGTGCATCTCCATTGGCAGGGCTGCAAGGCCCAGGCCGCCCAGTTCCTCACCGCCTGCGACCAGTACCACACCGCAAGGCCTGGTCGATCAGACTCCAATGAGGGCAGCCCTTAGCCCTCTGGGCCGGGGACCGTACCCAGAGCGATCACCGCATTTTGGCCCCCAAAACCAAAGCTTAGGCAGAGCGCGTTTTTGATCCGGGCAGGCCGACTTTGGGCGACCAGGTTGGGATAGATCGGCTCCCCCAGTAAACCCACGTTGGGGGGAAGCCTTTGGTGCCGCAGAGCCAGCAGACAAAAGATAGCCCCAATGGCTCCCGATGCTCCCAGGGTGTGCCCCGTGGCTCCCTTGGTGGAACTCAGCGGCGGCAGATGGGGCAGGCATTGGGAAATCAACGCCGCTTCGTGGGCATCGTTAAGCTGGGTGCCGGTGCCGTGGGCGTGGATATAGTCGATAGCTTCAGGCTTGAGGCCGCTACGACGAAGGCATTGTTCTAGGGCGAAACGACTGCCGCGTTGGTCAGGGTCGGGGGCCGTCAAATGATGGGCATCCGCGCTAAGTCCGGCCCCTAAAATACAGCCGTAGGGCTGGATATGGGGCCGCTGGGCGAGGGATTGGGCCGATTCCAGCACCAAAATAGCGGCTCCAGCCCCTAGGGCCAAGCCTTCCCGCTGGGGGGAAAAGGGATAGCACCCCGTTGGGGCCAAGGCTCCCAGGCGTTCAAACCCTGCCAGAGTCAGCGGGGTGATGGGATTTTCCCCTGCCCCCACGATCACCCGGTGACATTGTCCCCGCCGAATTAGGTCGACCCCTTGGGCAATGGCCACCAAACCTGTTGCACAGGCTGCCATTGGAGCTAGCACTGGCCCATGGGTTCCCAAAAGTTGCGCGATGCCCCTAGAAGCCATCGCGGGTAAGGTGTCTAGCCAATTCTGGGGTGGAGCGTTCTGAGTGAGATAATCCTTGGCCAAAACTTCCCACTGGGCCTGAAAGCCACGGCTAGAGCCGATGACCACGCCACAATCGGCATCGGGCCAGGGGAGTTGGGCATCGTGAACCGCTTCCATCACAGCCCACTGGAGCAAATCAGCCAAGGGGACGATGGCACCCTCCACCATCCCCAATGGCAGGGGCGGCAACGCTGGAAAGGGCTGCTGTAGAACGAGTCCCGATTTGCCCAATAATAAGCGCTCCCAGGTTTCTGACACGGAACGGCCTAGGGCGGTGACGAGCCCTAAGCCCGTGACGAAAACCGGGGCGGATGGCCTAGGGCTGGGCGCTGGTCTGGAGATTGTCTAAGCCCTCCACCACACGCGCCGATTCAATCCGATCTCCCTGCTGGATGGTGTCTACCACGTCCATGCCCTGGGTGACGGTGCCAAACACCGCATAGCTGCCGTCTAGAAAGGGTAGGTCAGCAAGAGCAAAATAAAACTGGGCCGAGGCGGAATCAGGAGCCTGGGAACGGGCCATAGCCACCGCCCCACGGGTGTGCGCAAGGCGGGGTTTGGCGTTTACCCTGGCTTCCTCGAAGGTTTGGCTATAGAGCGGTTCCTCTCGGTCGGTGGGCTTGATTTCTAGGGGAATGTAGCGGGGAAGGTTGGTATCGGGATCCACAAAGCTGCCGGTCCCAAACATCTGGGCGGGAACGCTGGGGTCGGTGCTTTGGGGGTCGCCGCCTTGTACCACAAAGGGCTGGGGTTCGCGCACCACGCGATGGAAGACGGTGCCGTTGTAAACGCCTCGGTTCACCAAGTCCACAAAGTTGCCAGCGGTGATGGGGGCTTCCTCGCCGTTGACCTCAATCACAATCGTGGATCCATTGACCACCATTTCCACCGTGGCCTTACCGCTTAGCACGGGCAAACCTGCGGTAGAGGTTTCAGCGACCGTGGTTTCCGCTGGAGCCGAGACCGCACTGTCCGACGTACCAGACTCCGTCACCGGCGGAGCGGCACAGGCTCCCGATCCCAAAATCAGCAGCGCTGCCAGGGTCATTGACAAGAAACGGGTGTTCAGTCCCATTGAAATTCTTAACTCCATAAATAGAGAGATAGGGTGATGACATCGATCCAGGCTATCGGGTTGATACCCCACAACCGACTCCCCATCTTAAAGAAAATGGCCCGAACTGTGGGCTTTACAACCCCTCTAGGGGCACTTGCAGGAAGCGAGCGAGTTCAGCCCCTTGATTTTCCAATTCCGATAGGGGGATAGGTTGGCCTACACGGGTGAGGGGGATGTCAGGCCGGCCTTTCAACCGCAGGTATAGCGCCCGTTTGGGGTTGAGCCCTTCTTTGATGTCCACTCGAATGGCGGTGACATCGGCGAGGGGTTGGTCGATTTCAATGCGGCGATTTTGGCCGAAGAACCCGTTGCGGACAATGCGTACCCGTTTGCTGGTCTTGTCAAATTCGTTGTAGCCGCCACCTACGTCCAGGCTAATCACCAGCCACAGATAGCTGGCCAAACCCAAGGCCGCGAAGCCATAGAAACCCATGGCGATGCCCTGGGGAATGAAGATCAGTTGAGTTGGATCCGAAAAAGGCAGCAAATTTACTTGAAGATAGCTGGACAGTCCGGCTAGGAGGAAGCCCGTCCCGCCGCCCGTCAGCACCATTGCCCAGAAGAGGTTACTGGGACGACGCGCCCCTAAAACGTTGCGTTTCAAAGCTTGGGACTCGCGGGAGGACGCAGAGGCAGTCATGGTATTCAACGGGTAAACATCCTAAAAACGTCTCGGCTGCGGCCAGTACCGTTGGCCTTTCCCAGGATAGACCCTTCGGTTCCCTGAGAATTTACGTATCAGATTGTAAAAAAATGGAACACTCCTTATCATAAATAGAAACCTGGCTCCCGAAGCCCTGCTTCGCCGGACAGGGTTTACCCCAGGCAAGGGGAATTCGGTTCGAGAGATTTATTCTTTCTAGCCCTAATATCTGGAATACTGATAATTATTACCTTGCCCTGGGGCAACGCTCTCTCGCGGATCCCAACGGATCCCAACAGAGCCGAACCCGTATGGACTAGATGTCATAGAAAGAGGATTTGACATGACCATAGCAATGGGGCGCGCGCAAGCTCAACGGGGATGGTTCGACGTCCTCGATGACTGGCTGAAGCGCGATCGCTTTGTCTTTGTGGGCTGGTCTGGCATTCTGCTGTTTCCCTGCGCCTATCTGGCGGTGGGCGGCTGGCTGACTGGCACCACCTTCGTCACCTCCTGGTATACCCACGGCCTCGCGTCGTCCTACCTGGAAGGGGCTAACTTTTTGACCGTTGCCGTTTCGACGCCTGCCAATAGCCTGGGTCATTCCCTGCTGCTGCTGTGGGGGCCTGAGGCCCAGGGTGATTTCGTCCGCTGGTGCCAACTGGGCGGCCTGTGGAGCTTCGTGGCCCTGCACGGGGCCTTCGGCCTGATCGGCTTCATGCTGCGTCAGTTTGAAGTAGCGCGTCTGGTCGGTCTACGGCCCTACAACGCCATTGCCTTCTCTGCGCCGATTGCGGTGTTTGTCAGCGTGTTTCTGATGTACCCCCTCGGCCAAAGTAGCTGGTTCTTCGCTCCCAGCTTCGGTGTGGCCTCCATCTTTCGCTTCCTGCTGTTCTTCCAAGGCTTCCACAACTGGACCCTCAACCCCTTCCACATGATGGGTGTTGCTGGGGTGCTGGGCGGTGCGCTGCTGTGCGCCATCCACGGGGCGACGGTGGAGAACACGCTGTTCAAGGACGGCGAGAATGCCAACACTTTCCGCGCCTTTGAACCCACCCAGGCCGAAGAGACCTACTCCATGGTGACGGCCAACCGCTTCTGGTCTCAGATTTTTGGGATTGCCTTCTCCAACAAGCGCTGGCTGCACTTCTTCATGCTGTTTGTGCCCGTCACCGGTCTGTGGATGAGTGCCGTGGGCGTGGTGGGTCTGGGCTTGAACCTGCGGGCCTATGACTTCGTCTCCCAGGAAATCCGGGCGGCGGAAGACCCTGAATTTGAAACCTTCTACACCAAGAACATTCTGCTGAACGAAGGTATCCGGGCTTGGATGGCTCCCACCGACCAACCCCACGAGAAGTTTGTATTCCCCGAAGA
>JALQST010000074.1 GCA_023264315.1 Nodosilinea sp. BSH.14 | reverse complement strand
CAAGTCTTGGCATGGCAACTCGGTTCCCTTCGCTCTACCCTTTAATAGTAGATCTACTTCCGCTTCAGAGTACTAGTGGTTTGTCAGGGTCAAATTTTAGGGTTGCAGATATCCGTAAAGTCCTTCGACTGTTCGACGCTTCGACAAGCTCATAGCTCAGGACGACCGTAAACGACACGTTCGGGCTGAACTTGTCGAAGCCCTAATTCTTAGTCTTGACACTGCACTAGGTCGCTTGACATCAGGAATGTGAGTTAAGCCGAGGGATGGCCACCCGCACCGTTTCCTTTTGGAGAAATTCCGAATCCTTGACCTTGCAGCCGCCCCATTTAGCTTGGGCAAAATCAGGGTTACTGCTCAGCCGTTGCCACACTTTCCAGAGCGGTTCTTCAAGCACATTGCCGAAGATGGCATGATTGAAATCGCAGGACATGACATCGCCGTAGGGGGATAGGTAGAAGTAGCTGGTGCCACAGGAACACCCGACACTGCGATGGCTGCTGATGTAGGCGGAAAAGACCACGCCGGGGTAGCGAGGGTCTTGGTTATAGGGCACGGCGGATTGAATCATCGCCTCCACCCAGTCGCCATTGTCGATCAGATCATCCCGGTGCTGAAGTCGCCCACTGGGCAAGGCATCGAAGACGAGGACTTCGTGGACGCCGAGGGATTGGCCCAGTTCCACCAGGCGCTTCAGTTCTCCGGATTGGTAGGCTTCGGGGGTCAACGTTGCGGAAATGCCGACGGAAAAGCCCAGTTTTTTCGATGCTTTCAGCCCCGCCACCGCCCGATCAAACAGCCCCGGCGTTTGCCGCAGGGCATCATGGCGCTGGGGATCCGCCGCATCCAGGCTGACGTAGACGCTATCCAGTCCGGCCCGCCGCAGGTCTGCGGCCCGTTCCGCCAGGTGCCAGCCGTTGGTAAACAGCAGCACCGTAGACCGAACCTTGTCTACAGACCGAATGATCCCCGCCAGGTCAGGCCGCAGCAGGGGCTCGCCACCGACAATGTTAATCACCGACACCCCCAACTCCTGCGCCGCCGCAATCGCCTGCGCGACCTGGGGCAGCGTCATCGGCTGGCGATGGGGATCCTCCACCCCGTCGTAAAAACTACAGTGGCCGCAGTGGGCATTGCAGGCATCGTTGACGGCGATGCTCATCAAGTTCGGTAGGTTGCGGTTTTGGATGCCCCGATAGAGAGTGCGGGCGATGAAGTGAGCAGCGGGCTTACTGAACAGGGCCGGGGTGGAGAGGGAATAGACCGGGTAGCCGTCTCGAAAGTGGATGATTTTGCTGTGGTTGAGGTAAATGCGGTATAGCACCTCCACAAAATCGGTGCCATAGCCTAGGGCCTTGGTGGCCAAAAACCAGCGGAGCCGTAGTTGGTTCAGCCAAGCATTCATACCGAATCACCGCCAGCAATAGGGTTGTGGCCCATTGTAGGCAGATGGGATAGAAAGGGGTGATTTTTTCCATAAGTCTTCGCGTTTGCGGTTACTAACCTCAACCCTCTCCATCCATGACGGCACTGAGGCGCTTAAGGATTTGGGCCAGCAGCATCAGGGCGGCATTGCCCACGCTGAGGATAAGAATACCCACCACGCCAATCATCCAGTCGTCCCGCAGCACCGAGACCACCAGAATCATCACCGAGGTTTTGGTGGCAATGCTGGCAAAGGCGAGCATCCGCTGCCAAATGTCTTCGTCGCGGAAGGCTTCAATCATCGGAATCAGCAGGGCACCGATCATGGCGATCAACAGCAGGGTCATGGGTTGGATGGTCATGGGCTGGGCCTCCGGGTAATGTAATGCACCTCGTACCAGCCCTGTTCACGGTAGCGCTGGACGATGGTTTTGGGGGTGAAGGTAATCAGAAAAATATCGAGGAAAATCAGGCTGGGGGAACGCCGAGGCTTCGCCCGTTCAACCACCACTTGTTCGTGGTTGTGGGGCTGAATGATAATTTCAAAGGCTTCTTTGTAGGCTTGGGGAATGGCCACCACCACTTCCCCAAGGGTGATTAGCCAATCCTTCAGTTGACCTGGATTGGTGACGCCCCGAGGCAATAGCAGGGCCACACTCGCCCCAATTAAAATATTGGGCCAACTTAAATCTGCCGTTAGCAAAAACCAAATAGCTAACCGCAGCAGCAGGTTTAAATATCCAACCATGGCAACACCATCCCTAGTAACCCTAAAATAGTTAATCCCATCACACCAATTAAATGTTCAAAATTCTCAGCCACTTGGGGCAGTTTTAGGGTAATACGGCGCACAATAAACAGGTAAGCCAACCACCCTAGAAAAATTGTGACCAGCGGTTTCACAACATTCTTGACCGTATAGGCTTCGTAGTAGACTCCATTGGCGGCCACCAATCCGCCGAGCAAGAGAATGGTCGCTGGCCAAAAGCCCGGTTTCGCCGCCTGACTGGGGTCAGGATGCTGGGGCAGAAAAATAAACTTCGCGAAGGAAATGGCTGTACCCAAAGCAGCGATATTCATGGCAATGACCTGCCAGTCCGCCAGATTTTTCATGGTTAAGATCTTAGCCCCAAATCCCGACAATAAAGGGAACCCAGAGATCGAGAAACTGGCGATGACCAAGGCGATCCAAATGGGGCGATGGATAGGCTGTTCCTTCAGCACCTTAAAACTGCGACTGGACAAATTACCCGCCGTTAAAAACAAGGAAGACTTTACGAGACCATGGGTCAGGGCATAGAATCCACCGACCTCTGGGGCCGCGAGCACAAACCCCATCTGGGAAATGGTATGGAAGGCCAGCATTCGTTTGGTATCTTTTTCAACCATGGCATAGACCACCCCTAGCACCGCCGTCGCTACCCCGAAAAAGCGAATAACAGGATCGATGGATTCAATTAAGAGGGCCATTCGCACCAAGGGGAAAACCCCCGCCTTTACCACCACCCCCGACAAAAGTGCCGACACGGGAGATTCGGATTCTGAATGGGTAAGCGGTAGCCATAGCCCAGAAATAAAAATTCCGCCCTTGGTAAGCAAGCCCAGCAAAATGAGCGCTTTCGCCTCAACGCTAGCCATGCCCAAGCTCACAAAAGCAAAGGACTGTGTGGCTTGGTAGACCAAAATAGCCCCGATCAAATAAAACAGCATGGCGGTATTGCTGACGAATAAATATCGCAGAGCTACCCACAGGGTTTTATCGCTGCGCGGATAGGAAATCAGCAAAAATGCTGCAATGCCAATAACTTCTAGGGCAACGTATAGGCTAATTAAATCTGCGCAAATTAAGGCTGCATTAACACTGCCATGGAGAATAATCGTCTGAGTGCAGAAAAAGGCTGATTTTGGGCTGATCCAGGTATAAAGAATGACGGCGGCAGTAACCAGGGCATTGGTCAGAATAAAAAAGGCGCTTAAGTCATCAACTAAAAGTGTTACCCCAAAGCTATCGAGCAAGTGTAGCTCAATGGGATCCGAAAGTAGAAATATGCCAGTGGCGTAGGCTAAGGACGCCAAGGATACCCCAAAGGCGAGAATCCGATCTGCCTGGGGTAGCAGGTAAATACTGAAGCCAACAAAAAACGGTAGTCCAACCCAAAGGAGTGTGATGGCTGTCATGAGAACACCCTCCACAGGGGAGTTTCTAACGCCGTATTTGTCCACATAATGGTGATGAAAAGA
This sequence comes from Nodosilinea sp. BSH.14, assembly GCA_023264315.1. Lineage (GTDB taxonomy): Bacteria > Cyanobacteriota > Cyanobacteriia > Phormidesmidales > Phormidesmidaceae > Nodosilinea. The sequence continues at coordinate 6,781 of JALQST010000074.1, read as the reverse complement.
ACCACCGCAAGCATTACCACCATACCGCCAATGAGATGCTCAAACTGTTCCATAACCTTAGGAAAAGGCCACTGAATACGAGACACCCCTTGCCACCAAAGTAGCCAGCCTGTCACCATAAGTATTGTGGCTTTTAGAGTATTAAATCCAGAAAATGTCTGTGGCAGGTAGACCCAGTTTAGAATGATCAAGGCGGCTATCAAAAGGCCAAGGGCGAGTTTGAGGCCAGGATTTTTCACCAGAGCTTGCTTACTTTCTGGATCCTGACGACAGGATAAAAAAATAAAATTCGCGTAGAGCACCGCCGTTCCCACCGCTGCTAAATTTAACACCCAGGTCTGCCAGGAAGATACCGCCTTCAGGGTGAGCATTTTGCTGCTAAAGCCCAGCAGTAATGGAAAGCCAGAAATGGAAAGACTACCCAGCAAAATAGGCACCCAAAGCGAGGGATCAATAGCCCGCTGGCGCAGGGTGGGCAGATGCCGACTGGGTAGATTGCCCACCCCCAAAAATAATGCGGCCTTGGCTACTCCATGGGCCAGGGCGTAGGGGCCAGCCGCCGCCGGAGCCGCTAAAATCCAGCCCGCCTGGGAGAGCGTGCTACAGGCCAGCACCCGCTTGCTATCTTGCTCAAACAGGCCATACAGCACCCCCAGTAGTGCCGCCACCACCCCGAGCCAACCCAAGACAAGGGCCAAGTCGTCCACCATGAGGGCGCAACGCACCAATGGGAAAACCCCAGCCTTCACCACCACCCCCGATAGCAGGGCTGAAACTGGGCTTTCTGCCTCGGCGTGGGTGAACGGGAGCCACAGTCCTGAGACAAAAATGCCCCCTTTGACAAGCAGCCCAATTAAGATCAACGCCTTCGCTTCTAGGGGCGCGTTAGCCAGGCCGGCAAAGGCAAAGGATTGGTGGGCTTGATAGATCAAAATGGCTCCAATCAAGTAAAACAGCATCGCTGTATTACTAATAAACAGATATCGAAGGGCCACCCAAAGAGAACGGTTTTGGCGAGGATAGGCAATTAATAGAAAGGCGGCAATGCCAATTACCTCTAGGGCAACATAGAGGCTGACAAAATCGGCACAAATAAAGGCAGAATTGAGGCTGCCATGGAGAATGGCTAATTGGGTATAGAAAAAGGCTGTCTTACTGGTGTGCCAACTATAAATAATGACTGCCGTTGAGACAAGGGCATTGGTCAGAATAAAAAAGATACTGAGATTATCCACCAACAGAGTAACGCCAAAGTTATCGAGTAGACTGAGGCTCAATGGCTCGGGCATCTGAAGAATCCCTAGGGCATAGATCGCAGAGCAGATGGTGAGACTTATTGACAATACCCGATCAGCCTGGGGTAATAAATAAATGCCAAATCCCATTAAAAATGGGAATGCGATCCATAGCATCGTCAACCCAGAAATTTCGTTCATGGCCGATACTCCTCTTCAATGGCTCGAATTTCGAGGGTAGGGTTATCTTTAGCCAGTTTCATCACCCCTACGAGCATCAGAGCTTGGATAGAAAATCCAATCACAATAGCGGTCAAGATGACGGCTTGGGGCACTGGATCCGCATAGGGAGTTAGGGGAGATGCGGTTAGAATTGGGGTACGTACGCCGGTTCTAGCGGCCACCAACACAAAAAGAGCAACTACTCCCGTACTCATGACATCCATGGCGATAATTTTCATCACCAAGTTTTCTTTAAAAATAATGCCCAAAAACCCCATTAAAATGGTGGCATAGACACAGGCATAGAGTATCGTACTTCCCCCTAACTCCATATTTCTTTCACCCTTCTTTTAGGACTCTCTCAGTTTAGAATTTTCTCAGTCTTCTGCCTAAGGCTGTGTCACCAACCAGGTCAATCCTGTGGCCATGACAATGATTTGTACAGCTAAGAGTGCAAGGTCTATCCACATCACGCGCCTCCTCCATATTGCATCATTTTGATCAACCCAGTAGGCCATAATAATCACCTCAAGAATAGAGGCAAAAATCAGGATATAGGCCATCACATAGATTTTGTCCATCAGGACGAGATAGCCTAGATCGGGCAGGGCATCAGCATAGGTTTCTTGCAGAAAAACAGCGGTCAGCAGGGCCGTTACTGGAAGCGCGACCCGTGAATCAATGTGCTGGGGGGCTAGTAATAGGGCGGCACAGCTCGAAGCCAAGACAATCAACAGCGGCAACAGCAACTTCCAGACAAAAAAGCTCCAGGGGCGAGCAATGTTAAGAGAATAGCGCAATACCGAGTGTTCCGACTGGTTCGGCAAACGGGGATCGCCAAAGTTAGTGTCGTAGGTTCTCACTAGGCTGTCGATGGCGGAACCCATAATTGACCAACCGGGAATGGTCAAAAATTCGGAATAGCCCGATGCCTCCTTATCCGCAACGTAGACTAGCTGATTTGTAGTGTAGGCCGAGTTCTCCATGAAAATGCTGAGGTTGTATTGATCGAGGGGATAGCGTTTGAGATCAAAGGATTGTAAAAATCGCCCTTCTACCCGTGAAATTTGGTAAAAGCGACCATCGGTCAGAGGTTCAGGTTCAGGATGGGCGGGAACAGACATCATCGCCCAATCACTGATGCTATTGGTGACTTCTAAATAGGTGATTGGGTCAATATCTCCTTTCCACTTAAACCACATATAGAAATCGGCATAAAACGAGTTACTAGTCAGGTCAATATCGTAAACGCTGATGGCAAAAATTCCGGTTTCAACTCGTTCAACTTGGTTAGCTAGTAAAGCAGGCTGAATAAGAGAGTCCTGAGGCAAAAATGACCACTGGCCGAGAATAACTTTCAGGCTGATTAGGGTGATTCCTGCACCAGCTATGAACAGCAAAGCCAGAATTTTTGGCAGGTTTCCTGTAACCTCAATCCAATGCCGGAATCGAAATAGATACATCGCCAACGCCCAGAAAAGATGGGGTCAGTTTAGCGCCCCTTCTATCCTCAATTCCAGTGCCTTGTAAGCCTTTTGGCTCTACCCATGACCGCCTGCGAGATCCCCCTAAATCCCCCTTAAAAAGGGGGACTTTGACTCCGGTTCCCCCCTTTTTAAGGGGGGCTAGGGGGGATCCGTCCTAGGTTAAGCGGCGGGGTCGGCCTTGGCTGCGGTGCTTTCCTCGTCGCCTTTGAAGGCAATCCGTAGGAAGGGCGGGGCCAGGAAGGTGGTGGCGATCACCATGATGATGATGGCCGCTTCTAGGGGTTTGGACAGGACGCCGCTGGCGGAGCCGATGCCCGCAAACACCAGACCCACTTCACCCCGGGGCACCATGCCGATGCCGATGGCGAGCTTGTTGAGCTTGGCTTGTCCAAAGGTCGTCCAGCCCGTGACCACCTTGCCGAGGATGGCGACGGCCAGCAGGAAGAGGGCAATCACCAGGCCTTCGCGGTTAGCGGGAACGGCGGGGTTGAGCACACCCAGGTCGGCCTTGGCCCCCACGGTGACGAAGAAGATCGGCACCAGGATGTCGGCGATGGGCATGATCTGGCGATCCAGTTCCTTGCGCTTGTCGGTTTCATCCAGCACTAGGCCAGCGGCGAAGGCACCGAGGATAGCCTCTAGATGAATGACGTTGGCGAAGAAGGCCATCAAAAAGGCGAAGGTGAGGGCGGGGATGACCAGGTTGCCGCGCGTTTGCAGCTTATCGGCAATGGCGACGAAGGAACTGTTAAAGAATTTGCCCAGGAAGATGGCCCCCAGCAGAAACCCAGTGGCGCTGGCGATCAGGTAGATGACGTTCATCACATCGACTTCGCCCGTTTTGGCCAAGCTAGCGACCACGGCGAGGACGATGATGCCCAGCACGTCGTCAATCACCGCTGCGCCAACGATGATTTGCCCTTCGGCGGATTTGAGTTGGCCGATTTCCGACAGCACCTTAGAGGTAATGCCGATGCTGGTGGCGGTCAGCGCCGCCCCGGCAAAGATAGCGGGAATGGTCGGCACATGGAACAGCACCATGAGCCCCGCTGTACCGAGGGCAAAGGGAGCCGCCACGCCCACGCAAGCCACAATCGCCGCCTGGTAGCCCACCTTTTGCAGTTCGCGCAGGTCGGATTCTAGGCCAATCTCAAACAGCAGAATGATCACGCCCAGTTCAGCCAGCACCGAGACCACTTCGCTTTGGCTTTGAAAGACTTCGGTAACGGCTTCGGGAGACAGCCCCCCCAGCCATTGCAGCAGGCTCATCAGTTGGGAATCCGCCGCGACGGCTCCGCTTTCGGGGAAAACAATCAGGTGCAGGGCGGAGGCTCCCACAATCACCCCGGCCACCAGCTCCCCCAACACCGGGGGGAGATCTACCAATCGGGACAGTTCGCCACCGAGTTTGCTGGCGATGTAGATCACCACCAGGCTGAGCAGCACCCCTGCTAGGACAATCGGCCCGGTTTCAGCCTCGGGGGTGGCCGCCAGCAGGGGTGACAGGGTGGACATCAAGGGCGTATCGGCCCAGGTGAGGCCAGATAGGCCGGATAAAATCTCGGTCATCGGTGTGGATACCTCCTAACACAGTGGTTGAAAACTTGGGCGCTGGCCCACCCTGACGGGAAGCAAGCTACACCCCCAACTCCTCTCCCAGGGAGAAGAGGGGGCGATCCCCCTAAATCCCCCTTATTGAGGAGGACTTTGATTCCGGTTCCCCCCTTCCTAAGGGGGGCTAGGGGGGATCTCTCCTCAGATAGCTGCCCTAGGCCATGTGGGGCACTTCGGATCCGGCAGTATCACCGGAATAGTCAAGACCGTCGATGGCCGCGAGGACTTTGAGGGACGCCTTCAGGGCCTCAGCGCGGGTTTGGACGAGATGTTCGGGGGGGACAAACCGCAGCACACCCAGTTTTTCGAGGCGCTTCAAGGTTTTGCCCTGGGCACCCACTAGGAACACCTGGCGTCCGGCATCCGCCGCATCCTGAATGGCATTTTCCAGGGCGAGAGCCGCTGTTACGCCCAGGTGGGGCACATCCTGCAAGTCCACAATCAGCACATCATGGTCGCGCATGGCGGTGTGCTCTTGGGAAATGGCTCGCGCCACGCCAAAGATCATGGGGCCATCCAGGTGGAAGAGCAGAATCCGGCCCTTGGCCCGATCCATGAGGGCGTTTTCTTCGTCATTGAGGGGAAAGTCGCCGTCGAAGTCGGTGATGGTTTTCACGCCCTCCGATTGCAGGCTGCTGAGGCGGTCGATGGTGAGCATATTGGCGATGAACACGCCCACCCCCACGGCCACAATCAAATCCACAAACACCGTCAGGAACATCACGCCATACATGATGGCAGTGCCCTTCCAGGACACATGGTGCGCCCGCTTCAAAAAGCTCCAGTCGAGAATGTCGAAACCGACCTTCACGGCAATCCCCGCCAGCACCGCCAGGGGAATCACCTTCGTCAACGGTGCCGCCCAGAGGACGACTACCAGCAGAATCGCGGCCCGAATCAGACCGGAAAGGGCCGTCGTACCGCCCGCCTGGATGTTCACCACCGTCCCCATAGTGGCCCCAGCACCGGGCATCCCGCCAAACAGGCCAGACATCAGGTTGCCGATCCCTTGGCCAATCAGTTCTTTGTTGGGGTCGCTTTGGGTGCGGGTAATGCTGTCGGCAATCATCGCCGTCAGCAGAGCATCAATACAGCCCAGCATCCCCAGCACCAAGCCATCCACCAGCATCACCCGCAGTTGGTCGGCGCTGAACATGGGTAGTTGCAGCGTGGGCAAGCCGGTGGGAATTTCGCCAATCAAACGCAGGTCGGCATTGGCAAACACCGTTAGGGCCAGAATCGTCCCAGCCACCAGCACAAGTAATTGGGGCGGCACCCAGCGCTTAAACTGCTTTGGCATCAGGAACAGCACCGCCAGGGAGAACACCCCTAGGGCCACCTCTGCCGGGTCGAGGGTGCGGATCAGTTCTGGCAAACTGGTGAGGGTGCCCACCACGCCGCCCTTGGGGGTGGCATGGCCCAAAAATGGCCCCAGTTGCAGGATAATCAGAATAACCCCAATGCCCGACATAAACCCAGAAATGACTGGATAGGGCATGAGGGTGACATAGCGACCCAATTTGAGAAAGCCAAAGATAATCTGAAACACCCCGGCCAGCATGGCGACCGTAAAGGCCATGGCCATGCCGTTTTCGGGGTTGGCGGCCACTAGTTGAGCGATAACGGCGGTAAAGACCACCGTCATCGGCCCTGTAGGTTCGGAAATCAGCGTCGGCGTGCCCCCAAACAACGCCGCAAAAAAGCCCACGATCACGGCCCCATACAAACCCGCTGCCGGGCCAGCCCCAGAGGCTACCCCGAAGGCCAGGGCCATGGGCAACGCAATCACCGCAGCGGTGACGCCCCCAAATAAATCGCCCCGCCAGTGGCGGAAGCTAATTCGATTCGTGATGTCCATCGCCATCACCATAAATCCTTTTATTGAAGTTAATAAATGTTGGAAACTTTTGCATCGACAAAAGTCTATGCATAAAACCATAACATCTCTGTTTGGCAAATCCCACCTGTGGGCCGCCAATCTCACTGAATTTACGATTGGTTTTCCTGATAGGGGTTAAAAGTAGAAATAACCTAGCCTTGCTGCTCAAGGTGGCGGCGAATGGCCTGAAGCTCGGCCAGAATCTGGCGCAGCAGATCGGTGGTGACGGTTTCCGGGGCGGGCTGCACCTGAATCACCGGCTGGAGGCCCAACACTTCCTCGGCAAAGCGGCGCACCTCCTGGGCACGGAACAGCAGCGGTTCATCTTTATTTTGGCGCAGTTC
>JALQST010000073.1 GCA_023264315.1 Nodosilinea sp. BSH.14 | reverse complement strand
AGGCGCGACCCCAAACACCCAGGCAAAGAGGGCCGTCCCCAAAATGCCCCACAGCAGTGCCCCGGTGACACGGCGAGCAAACAGGGCCGAGGTGACAGCAAGCCCCAACAGCGCCACGGCGGTGGAGGGTGTGCGCAGGGATCCGAGGGTTGTAAAGGTGGCTTCGGAGGCGGCGATGATGCCCGCGTTCTTGAGGCCGATGTAGGCAATGAAAATGCCGATCCCCACGGTGGTGGCGTGTTTCACCGCTTCGGGAATGGCCTCCACAATCTGGCTGCGGACGTTGGTGATGGTCAGCAGGATGAAAAGAATCCCCTCGATGAAGACAGCGGCTAGGGCAACCCGCCAGTCAATGCCGAGGCCCAGCACCACGGTGAAGGCAAAGTAGGCGTTGATGCCCATGCCGGGGGCCAGCACGAAGGGAAACTTGGCATAGAGGCCCATGATCAGCGTGGCGATGGCGGCAGAGAGGCCCGTGGCCATCACCAGTTCACCAAAGAGATCGCCAGACTCATTGAGGAACACCGCCGCCGACAAAATGTCGGGGTTCACAATCAAAATGTAGGCCATGGTGACAAAGCTGGTGGCCCCAGCGATCACCTCGGTGCGCAGGTTAGTGCGATGGCCTTCAAAATCAAAAAAATTGGCAATGTAGCCCACCATGCCGCCCCCGGGGGAAGGCGGTAATTCCCCTCCAGGCGGGGTTTGTAGGTCTTCAGGCGACTGGGTCACGGTGTCACTCCTCACATAGTCTAAAACTAAGGTTTAAAACGATTCAGCCCCTAGTAATTGACAGAAATCAAGTTAAATCTGTTGTTTTTGATACATCTTTGCGGTTATTAACGGGTTAAATCCGGGTTCCTCTAGGTTCAGAGGTTTTCAGGGGCAGCCCTCCCACCGCTACCCTAGGCGCTGCCATCCCAAGGCAGGCAGCCCTAGCTTGGTATCATTGGAGGGCACAGGCCGCATTCCAACTCCCACGGGCGAGGAGACCTCGCCCCTACCTGATTCCCACGGGCGAGGAGACCTCGCCCCTACCCGATTCCCGACTCTCGACCCCCGACCCCCCATGTACCCTCCCGTTTCCCCCATCCTGTTCGAGCTTGGCCCCTTTGCCCTTCGGTGGTACGGGCTGCTGATGTTGATCGCGATTCTGTCAGCGGCTACGGTGGCCAGTCGCTATGTGGCTCGCCAAGGGGAAGACCCCGATAACCTGTGGGATATGCTGTTCTGGATTTTAATCCCAGGCTTTCTGGGGGCGCGGCTGTACTACGTGTTTATTCAGTCGCCCCGGGGGCCGGAGGGGCTGGGCTATTACCTAGCCAACCCGGGCAAGATTTTGCAAATTTGGGGCGGCGGGATTCATATCTTTGGCGGGTTCATCTTTGGGGCGATTGCCCTCTTCCTCTTCAGCCGTATCCGCAACCTGAACCCGTTACCCTACCTGGATGGCATTGCCCTCGGGTTGCCCTTGGCCCAGGCCATTGGTCGCTGGGGCAATTTCATCAATCAAGAACTCTACGGCCCACCCACCTCGCTGCCCTGGGGGCTACGCATTGATTTGCCCCACCGCATCCCCCCCTACAACAACCTAGCCCAGTACCCCATCACCACCCGCTTCCATCCCTTGTTTTTGTATGAATCGGTGTGGAATCTACTGGGGTTTGCCCTGCTGGTGTGGATTGCCCGTCGATTTGACAACCAGCTCAAACCTGGGGATTTGGCCCTCGCTTACTTGATTTGGTATCCCCTAGGCCGCTTTTTCATCGAGTTTCTGCGCACGGATTCTTGGTTCTTCCCCGGCACCCCCTTCAATGTGGTGCATCTGCTCTCCGCTGCCGCCGTGGCCGCCGCCGGGTGGGTTCTCTACCGTCGCCATCGCCCCTCGGTTCCCCAGGGGTAAGGTGGGGCGCGGCCCTAGGGACGTTCCGCTTTGGCGGTGAGGGTCTGTTGCTGCCGACGGGTTTGGCGCAGAAAATCAATCATTCGCTGATCCTCGTCGCGAATGTGGTGGATCAGCCACTCGGTCAAAAAGCGAGACACCCGCAACGCCAAGCGCCGACTGGGGGTCTGGGCTTCTTCGGCAATGAATGCTTCTACCTTTTGGCGTAGGGCGCGGTGTTTGGCGGTGTGATCCGCGGCCTCGGGGTAGTGCAGTTCCGCCATGAAACGTTCTTCGGTCTCGAAGTGAATCGTGGTGTAGCTTTCTAAGATTTTGAGGGTGCGTTCTAGCAGTTCACCCCCCCGCCCTGCCAGAATAGCGCTGTGGAGGGCGTTGATGGCATGGAAGAGGCTACGGTGCTGGTCGTCAATCAGGGTGTAGCCCGTCTCGTATTCCGGCCGCCACTGGGCAATTTCGGCGAGGGCCTGGGGTACAGCAGGGCCGACCACCTCGGCCACGGGCTGGGCCGATGACCGGCAGGCCGCAATCATCACCTGGTCATCGTTTTGGATGTGCTGGATCAGCCAGGTGGTGAGAAAGTGGGACACCATGATGGTGTGCTGCTGAATATCCGGGTAAGACTGGGTTTCAAAGGCGGTAAACTTGGCCCGCAGGGCGTCGTGCTTGCGCTTGTGATCGGCGTATCCCGCATAGCCCTGATTCCGCATGTATTGCTCTTCGGTATCGAAATGTACCGTGGTATAGTCCCGTACACTTTGGATGGTTTGCTCCAGGAGATCGGCCCCCTGCCCCGCCACCGTGGCCGAATGGAGGGCGTTAATGATGCTGAAAATGCTTTGGTGCTGCTGATCAACCAGGGTATTTCCGGTTTCGTATTCCGCTTTCCACTGGGCAATGGGGGTCGTCATAGTTAGGTTCGAGATAACACCGTGTTCTTAGTAGTTCCCACTTAGGCCACAGAACTACCAGGGGGCCAGCCCCAGGATGGAAAATGTTGCAATTCCCCCAAGGCCTAGGATCAACCATAGCAAAGCGCCCAGCGGGTGAGGGCCATGCCCCGCCGAATCCGCTCCGGTGTGATTGGCTGAAGTGCCTCCCCCAGCCGTGGTTTTTCCTTGGGCTGGCTGCGATAGGTATTCACCCCGCCCAGTTGCACCCCCAGGGCCGCAGCGTAGGCACATTCGCTCCAGCCCGCATTGGGGCTGGGGTCGGCGGGGGCATCCCGACGGCAGAGGGCCACCACCCGCCGGGGCTGACCCGACAGCAGGGCAATGGTAATCACCGTCAGACGGCAGGGCACCCAGGTGAGGCGATCCTCCAATTGGGCACTAAACCATCCCAGGTGGGTGTAGGGCGGTTCTCGGTAGCCCACCATGGAATCGAGGGTGCTGGCGGCTTTGTAGGCCAGGGCGAAGGGCACGGGGCCAAGGGGCGTGAGGGATCCCACCAGGGCATAGAACAGGGGAGCCAGGACGCCATCGGTGGCATTTTCGCTAATGGTTTCCATCACCGCCCGCAGGATCTCCGGCGCGTCTAGGCCGTCGGTGTCGCGCCCTACATACAGCCCCAGGCGATCCCTGGCGGTGGCCAGATCACCCGCTTCGAGGGGGGCCAACACATCCTCGGCGGCCCGCCGTAAACTGCGCCCCGCCCAGCAACTCGCTAACAGGATGACCTCCACCAGCAACCCCAGCAGGATCTGGATATGGTGGGCCAGCGCCACCAGCCCCCAGCCAGCCAACCCACTGCCGCCAATCACCAACAGCCCTAGCCCCATGCCGCCGATTTTTTCCCACAAGGGCGCGGGCTGGACGGCCCAAATAGCCCGCTTGCCCTGGGTAATGCCCCAGCCCATGGCCTGCACCGGGTGGGGCCAGCCCCAGGGATCACCGAGGACAAAATCGAGCCCCGCCGCCAGCACCAGCACCGCCACGAGCCTAAACCACAAAGCTGATATCATCTCCCTGGGCCGCCTGCCAACTGCGGGCATCAAAGTATAAGTCTTCCAGGGAAATACTATAGAGGGCTTCCTTCAGTTTTTGGGAGAGGCGATTCCATACCGCAAACGTCACCCAATCTTCGGCTTGGTCAGCCTGGGGCTGATGCCGGGGCAAGGGCGTCACCTGCTCCCCCACCGCCTCTAAAATGTGCCCTAGGGAAATGTGGGCCGGTGGTTTCGCCAGTCGATAGCCCCCCTGGGATCCGCGTACCGATTCCACGATGCCCGCCCGCCGGAGGTCGATCAGCAGTTTTTCCAGATAGGGGGAGGGCAGCCCCTGGCGCTGGGCAATGGTTTGCACAGAAACAGGCCGACGGGAAGACTGGAGGGCTAAATCCAGCAGCGCCTTCACACTATAGTGACCACGGGTGGTTAATCTCATCGAGCCTAGGGATGTATCGAGAGGGTGTGCCTTCTGACCTGCTTTTGAGCACCGCCTTCGGGTCAGAAAAGCCGACCAAAAGCACAGGCCAAAAGCACAGACCAAAAACAAACAAATTCTAGTTAAAAAAGCACACGAAAAAGGTTTTGCTATAGTATGATTTGTCAGGCGTTCCTTAGGGTAGTGTAGCGTCAATAAACATCACCCTGAAGCACCCAGCGCCCAATCAACCCATCGCGAACGAGAACAAGGTTAATGGCTAAGGATACCCCAGTTAAACCGCTCACCGGCCAAGAACTGATTGATAAAGTAAAGGAATTGGATAGCTATAGCCGCGAGGAGAAGGCCAAGGCCTGCGGTTACTATAGCCTCACCAAATCGGGAGCCCCCCGCGTCAACATGATGAAATTCATGAACGCACTGATTGCCGCCCAGGGCATTCAGTTTGACAGCCCCCAAAATGGCAGTGGCCGGGGTGGCCGCAGCGCCAGCTATCGGATTAGTGTTCAGGCCAACGGCAATCTGCTAATCGGAGCCGCCTATACCAAACAAATGAACCTCAAACCGGGCGATGAGTTTGAAATTACCCTGGGCCGGAAGCACATCAAACTTAAGCAAGTCGGGGCAGATGACGAAGAATCTTAACCCCATCTGAACCCAATTTATGCTTCGGGGGCAGGGCGGATAGAGGTCGTATCGATTGAGCATGGCGGGGCAACAAGGGAGCTTGTTGGCCAAGGTCAAGCCCCACAAACGCGGGCCTAACCTGCCATCTTTCTGCCCACCGCTCTCCTCCGAGGACACACCAGCTTCTCGGGAGGTCACTTACCTACTGTGGTGGCCATAGGCTTTACAGGGGCAACCTATGAACATTCCGATCATCTTAGATATTGCGCTGGGCCTCGTCTTTATCTTTTTTGCGCTCAGCTTGTTGGCCAGCGAACTTCAGGAAATCATTAGCACCTTGCTGCAATGGCGGGCAGAACATTTAAAGAGATCTATCGAAGTCCTGTTGTCTGGCAATGATCGGGAGAAAGATGTCGCGGCCCAAGCCCTTGCGGATGCGCTCTATGGGAGCCCTTGGATTCGCAGTCTGAATCAGGAAGCGAAGGGCCGAATTGCCCGTTCCCTGCGAGGAATTCTCCACCTCCTAGGCCGAATTTACCGTACCCTGACGGGCACCCGTAATGTGTTTGGGGCAGGCGAAACCAGCGGCCCCTCCTACATTCCGGCGGAAGCCTTTGCCAATAGTTTGCTGGAACGAATGCAGTTGGGTCAGCTTTGGCAGGTGCTGGCGGAGGATCGATTGGCCACCTTTGCCGCCGACCGGGTGATTTTACCCGTGAGCAACATTTTGAGTGACCTCAAGGCCAGTACCGGCAACGAATTTTTACTCAATGCCGAACTCAAGCAGTTTGAGCAGTCCGTCCAGGGGATTGTGCAGGACTTTCGCAGCAGCACCGTATCCCTCCCGGAAAGTGTGGATCGAATCGTGCGGCGACTGGAGGACTTTACCCTCATGGCCCAGGACATTTTGCCCGACAGCCACCCCCTCACGGAAACCTTCATGCGGCGTTTGGAGTATATCAAGCGCGGTTTGGCCAGCACCTCCGCCGAGCGTGCAGCCCTGCTATGCAAGTTGCGCCCCAGCGTCATCGCCCTGCTGGATGTGTTTGAACCGGGCAGCGCCACCAATTGCGAACTGCGACGGCTGGCGGAGGGCAACCACGCGGTGGCTCAGATCCTAGTCCAGTGCCTAGAGCAGGCCGCCATGACCCCTGCCCTGCGGGCCAGCCTTGTGGCGTTGGCGCGTAAGGCCGAAGCCCTGACGGATACGGCACAGGGCCAAGTCGAACAATTTAGCCGCGAGATTGAAACCTGGTATGACCGAGGCATGGAGCGAGCCACCGGGGTGTATCGCCGCAATGCCAAGGCCGTGGCCCTGATGATCGGCATTGCCACCGCCGTGGCGATCAATGCCGACTCCTTCCACATTGCCAGCCGCCTTGCCACCGATCCCATCCTACGGGACACTGTGGTGCAGGCCGCTGACCAGTTGGTCACGGAATCCTCCGGCGACCTCAGCCAAGATCTCACCCAGGTGCAGGCCGCCGTAGATACTGCCCTGGCGGAAATCCCCTTCCCCCTCGGCTACACCGATGCCGTGCTGAAGCAGCAGAGGGAAGCCGAGGCAGCCTGGCCCCTGCCCCTGGTGCAGCGTCGCTGGTTGGGGTGGTTGGTGAGTGGGTTTGCCATTTCCATGGGATCTACCTTTTGGTTCAATGCCTTGAAAACCATCGTGAATGTTCGCAATACGGGCGATAAAGGAGTCTAGGCCCTTGCCGCAGCCCCCCGATCCCCGGCTGACGGCGGCGGAATATGTCTGCCGTCGCACCCTCAACCTCTACAAAACCCCCGACCTAGAGGGGCTTGTCACCCAGGCCGCAGCGGGTCGGCACCTGCAACTTCAGGTCACTCCCTCGGCGGAGGCTGGCCCTCGGGCGCTCGCGGTGCGGCTCTGTGAGGATGGCTATCCGGGCTGGATTGGCCTACGCCAGATCAGCGGCCTCGTCCCCGCGACGGATCCCTATTGCCCCCCCCAACTGGATCGATCCGCCATTGTGGAGCGCCTGCCCCAGGTGATCGCCTTTGCCCAAACGGCCATGGCCCAGCCCAATGTCTATCTGTGGGGGGGCACCGTGGGGCCAAATTTTGACTGCTCAGGGCTGATGCAAACGGCCTTTGCTTCGGCGGGTATCCGCCTCCCCCGCGACTCCTACCAGCAGGAAGCCTTCACGGCACCCATCGGCTGGGATGACCTCGAAGCCGGGGATTTGGTCTTTTTCGGCCCCCCCGAGCGCACGACCCACGTCGGCCTCTACCTGGGAGAGGGCCTCTACCTCCACAGTTCCGGTCAGGATCAGGGCCGCAACGGCATTGGCCTCGATTCCCTCACAAACCTAGCCGATCCCATCAGCCACACCTACTACCAGCAAAAACGACGCCCCGGACGGGTGATGAGGAGCTATGTGCCATCGGAGGATCCATCCCTGGGCAGGCCCCAGTTCGATATGGAAAATCGCGATTTTCTACTCGGCCAACCCTAAGCGTGGGGAGACTGCCCCCTCGGGGATTGGGGGAATAACTTTTTCCGCGAGATACCCGGAACCATCGGGCGCTTGGGTTAGGATGGAATGCGGGCAAAGCTTGGATAACGGTATCCTGTGGCCCTACCTGCCCCCGTTAAAGTACCACCATGAAAGAGTTTTTTGAGAACGTTTTTCGCTATCCGCGCTACCTAATCTCTTTTTCCCTGGGGATTCTCTACAATGCGGTGCAGCCGCTCGTGCCCCTGTTCCAGCGTCCGGCCACGGCGGTGGCCCTGGTGGGGGCCGTGGTAGCGGGGTTTCTGTTCCTCACCTTCACCCTGCGGGCCATGCTGGGCCTGAGTGTGGCCTAGGGTTTGTTTATTACGTTGGGAGTACGGGACGATGGCCAATAGTCGTCGAGTGGAGCGAGTGGCGTCGTTGATTAAGCGCGAAGTCAGCCACATGCTGATGGGCGATATTAAAGACGACCGGGTGGGGGCTGGTATGGTCAGCGTCACCGATGTGGATGTGTCTGGAGATTTGCAGCACGCCAAGGTGTTTGTCAGCATCTACGGCACTGAGGAGACCCGCGCCGAAACCATGGAAGGGCTGAAGGCGGCCACGGGCTTTGTGCGGAGTGAACTGGGCCAACGGATCCGACTGCGGCGCACCCCAGAAATTCTCTTCAAAGAAGATACCTCCATGGAGCGGGGCACGCGGGTGCTGTCCCTAATCAACCAGCTCAGCCAAGAGCGGGAGGAAAAGGGCATGGATGACGCCTGGTTTGCAGAAGGGGAAGAAGGGGATGACGAGGATCTCCTCGATGATGCCATTCCCAGCGCCGAGGACGACGAGGACGATCTGGCGTGAGGACGGCCCCCAGCGCCATCATGCCTTCCCCCGATGCGCTGTCCCTGGCGGAACAGGTGGCGCAGATGGTGGTGGTGCGTACCTCCGGCCATTTGTTTGACCACGAAATTCGCTATCCCGCCTGGGAAGCCGACCGGGCCACCCTACAGCACTACATTGCTGACCTGGGGGTGGGTGGGGTGATTTTGCTGGGGGGCAGCGCCGCCGAAGTGGGCCTCAAAACCCAGGAATTGCAAACCCTGGCCCCGGTTCCCCTACTGATCGCCGCCGACATCGAAGAAGGGGTCGGTCAGCGGTTTAGTGGAGCCACCTGGTTTCCGCCCCCGATGGCTTTGGCCGAAATCGCTAGGCGAGATCTCCCGCAAGCCGAAGCCTACGCCGAAGCCATGGGAGCCGTCACCGCCGAGGAAGCCTTGGCCATCGGCCTCAACTGGGTGCTGGCTCCGGTAGCGGATGTGAACAACAATCCCGATAACCCCGTGATCAACGTGCGGGCCTTTGGGGATAGGCCGGAAATCGTCGCCGCCCTGACCACGGCCTTTGTGCGCGGTGCCCAGCGTCAGGGTGCCCTCACCACGGCCAAGCATTTTCCTGGCCACGGCGATACGACGGTGGATTCCCATCTGGACTTGCCCATCTTGCCCCAGGATTGGGAACGGCTTCAGCAGGTGGAACTGCCCCCTTTCCAAGCCCTGATCGCCGCCGGGGTGGATACGGTGATGACGGCCCATCTCACCATTCCGGCCCTGGATCGACAGTATCCGGCCACCCTGTCTGACCCCACGTTGACGGGGCTGCTGCGCGAGAAACTGGGCTTTACGGGGCTGATCGTCACCGATGCCCTGATTATGGGAGCCATCACCCGCACCTACGGCCCCTACGAAGCGGCGGTGCTGGCGGTGGAAGCCGGGGCGGATATTCTGCTGATGCCCCAGGATCCCGCAGGCTGCATTAAGGCCGTCGTCGAAGCTGTAACGACGGGACGCATTGCCCCAGAACGCATTGCCGACTCCGTGGAACGCCTGTGGCGAGCCAAGCAGCGGGTAGCCTCCCGGCTGTCGGTGCCGCCGGAATCTTGCCATGCCTGGGAGCATATTCCGCCCCCTCCGGTGCAGTTGGATCCCTTCCTGCGGCCAGAATCCCAGCGCCTCGCCACCGACATTCTCACGGCGTCTATGACTGTGGTGGGCCAAGTGCCGCCCTGCGACCCCGCTCATCCCGGCGACAACCTGATCGTGGTGGATAGCGTGGTGGATTGTCCCCTTTTGAGCCGCACTGCCCCCGCCATTACCCTGCCGACCCAGGTCGATTACTCCCTGAAGCTAGTGGATCACCAAGGTTGCCAGCGCTGGCCCCAGCCCGATGCCCTCCGCCCGACGTTCATGCAAATTTTCTTGCGAGGAAATCCCTTTCGGGGTTCGGCGGCAGTGTCTCCTCTAGTTCAAGCCTGGATGGAGGCGCTGCTGAAGGCGAACTGTCTCCGGGGGCTGGTGGTTTATGGTAGCCCCTACGCCTTTGACCACCTGAAAGGCCTGTTGATCCTGGCCTCCATCGATCCCTCCCGAGAGCCTGGAACCCCACCCATGACGATGCCTCCCCACGGCTTCAGCTATGGCCAAATGCCCATGGCGCAACATCATCTATTAACCGCCCTGGGCATTGGGGCATCGGTTCGCCCCATCTCTACAGTTGGCCATTCCTCCCCGCCAACTGCCTTTACCGACTAGGGCTTGGCTACCACCACAATCCGTGGAATAGGGAACTCTAGCTAGGTCAGGATCTAAACATGTTCGGTGGAGACCCTTCCCCCATGAAATTCGCTATGGAATAGCCCAATGCTTAGGATTGCCTAAAATCTAACAATGCTTGGCGTCCCGGTGCGGTGAACCTAGGCGGCAATCCCGGCCCGCTTTCTGAAAGATGGGTCTTCTAGGATCCGTAGCATGGCCACCGCAGCCCTAACCGGGCGTTCAAGCGGCCCAGCCAACCCTGAGGTCAAGTCCGTCCCTAGGATTCATAGCGTTATCCGGATCAATCGTAAAGAGCATGAACTGAATAACGTAGGATAGCCATTCTGGCTGTTTTCAGTCAGGCAAGATGCCTGACCTACAAGAATTCCACCGTAAAAGCTTCGCATTCCTGAGGAGTCATCATGTTCTTGAATCTTCCCCCTGTTCAGCCAGCACTGGTTCCTGTGGAGCCCGTGCCCGTCGTC
>JALQST010000072.1 GCA_023264315.1 Nodosilinea sp. BSH.14 | reverse complement strand
AACCCTGATGGCCCATTGGCGGCTATCCCTGGCGCAGTTGGAGGATGCCCCCTACCTGAACCAGGCCCACCGTCTGGCCCAGGCCAACACCCCCGATGGACTGCGGCACAGCGCCCGTCGCATCGG
This sequence comes from Nodosilinea sp. BSH.14, assembly GCA_023264315.1. GTDB lineage: Bacteria > Cyanobacteriota > Cyanobacteriia > Phormidesmidales > Phormidesmidaceae > Nodosilinea. The sequence goes on along the minus strand of JALQST010000072.1, from coordinate 10,601 downwards.
TGCCAATCGTGCCCTCCGCCAAGAGGCCCAGGACTGGATTTGTATAACGTGCCCCTACCCACTGAATTGGCCCCGATGCCACCCCCACCCCTGATAACTTCCCCTAGGATCAGCCCTCCGTTGGCCCCGGTGTTCACCGCCCCTCCCCCCGGGGTGGTGCCCCCTCCGTCCCTGAATCCCCCCATGGCTGTGCCCCCAACACCAATCCGGACGCCCCACCCCATTCATCCACTCCCCAGTCCAGCGCGGCCCCTTCCCCCGGCGATGGATTCGATCCGTCCCAGGGCCTAGCGGTGATCTACACCGGATCCCTCTACGCCGGTCTCTATGGCCACTGGGCCAGCCAGGTAAACCCTAGCCGAGTGCTATTATGACTTTCTGTAACCATGGTCGGCTGGATCGTTGGCTGCCCATGTCAGGCAATCGCAGCGGGTATTCCATGGCTCTTCTTCAACCGTTGCCCCCCAAGCTACCCTCCGTGGTAGGGTCTCTCCGGGGCGAGCGCACCGTTGGTCGTCGTTTTCAGGCGGTGGTTTTGTTGCTGCTGTTCGTTTTGATTTTGGGGGCCTTTGGTCTACGCCTGTTCCAACTTCAGGTGGTCAACGGCGAGCGCAACCGCCAGCGAGCCGACAGCAACCGGATTCGACTGGTGCCCAAGCGACCTGCCCGAGGCACCATTACCGACCGCAACGGCAAAATCCTGGCGGGCAGTCGGCTGTCCCACACCGTGTCGCTTTGGCCCATTGCCCTACCGGAGGAAGAATGGCCAGCGGTAATTGAACGGCTCGCCACGGTCTTGAGCATGCCAGCGGCGGACATCCAGCGCCGGGTAGAACAGGCGGGCTATTTCTCCATCGAGTCCATCACCATTGCCCAGGGGCTCAGTCAGGCCCAGGCCACCGCTCTGTCAGAATACCTCAACGATATGCCGGGGGTGCGCCTAGAGGCCGAGGCCGTGCGCAACTATCCTAATGGCGACCTCGCGGCCCATGTCCTGGGCTACACCGGGGAACTCACCGATACCCAACTCGCCGAGCGCCGGACTCAGGGCTACCGCATGGGCGATGTGGTGGGGCAGGCGGGGGTGGAATCCGCCTTTGAATCGGCTCTGCGAGGGCAGTGGGGCGGCCAGCAGGTGGAGGTGGACAGCGCCGGACGGATTATTCAAATTCTGGGCGATAAGCCCTCGGTGTCGGGCCAAGATGTCCAGTTAACCCTAGATAGCGACCTGCAACGGGCCGCTGAGGCGGCCCTGGGCAATCGCCGGGGAGCCATTGTCGCTATGGATCCCAATAATGGGGCAATTTTGGCCATGGCCAGTTGGCCCACCTACGACCCCAACATTTTCACCGGCCCCATCAGTCATGCCCAGTGGGCGCAGCTTCAGAGCGCCAATCATCCCTTCCTCAACCGATCCCTACGAGCCTTTCCCCCCGCCAGCACCTTCAAAATTGTCACCACGGCGGCGGCGTTAGAATCCGGTGACTATTCCCCCGATACGGTGTTGCCCACCTATCCCTACCTGCAAGTGGGGGGGGTGCGCTTTGGGGAATGGAACCGGGCCGGGTTTGGCCCCCTGGGCTTCACGGGGGCCATGGCATGGAGTAGCGACACCTTCTTCTACCAAACAGCTCGCCGCATGGGTGGCCCGCCGCTGATTGAAATGACCCGCCGCTTTGGCTTTGGGCGCAAAACCGGCATTGAACTGGCCGACGAGGAAAGTGCTGGCATTGTGCCCGATGATGCCTGGAAACAGGACGTTCTGGGGACATCCTGGGTGATTGGCGACGCCATTAACATGTCCATTGGGCAGGGCTACCTAACAGCGACCCCGCTCCAGGTTGCCGTGATGTTCGCCGCCCCCGCCAACGGTGGCTATCTCGTGCAGCCCCACCTGTTGAAGGACAATGAAGACGCCCGTATCTGGCGCGAATCCCTCAACCTCAGTGATGTCACCCTGGATATCCTACATCGCGGCCTGCGCCAGGTGATTACCAGCGGTACTGCCAAAGCTCTGAATGTGTCCCATATTCCCCCCTTTGCCGGGAAAACGGGCACCGCCGAGGCGGATCCAGGGTTATCCCATGCCTGGTTTGGAGCCTACGCCCCCTTGGACAACCCTGAGGTTGTCGTCGTGGCCTTTGCGGAACACTCCGGCGGTGGCGGCGGCAAGGTGACCGCTCCCATGGTGCTTCAGGTGCTAGAAGCCTACTTCGGCTACGAACAGGAAGCCCCCGCCCAGCCCTAGCCTCCGTTGGCCTTGGCCCGGTCTCACTGGGGGCTTGAGAATTAGCTGAAGGTATAGCGGAATTCACTATGATGAGAGTACCTGTAGACGATGCAAGCCTTGTTATATAAAGCTTTGCGGCCCTCCTAGGCGTACCTCATCTCAACGAAATCTGCTATATCCTCGTCGCGATGGATTGTTTCCGTGGCCAGGGGCAGGGTGAGGCGAACGGTGGTTTGTTGGCCGATAAAGCTTTCAATGTTGATTTCACCGCCATAGAGCGCCGTGGTGAGCTTGGCGATGGCCAGCCCGAGACCATGGCCGGGACGTTCGTAGAGGCGACGCTGGAACTGCATGTAGGCTCCGATAGCGCTAATTTGCTCGGCGTCCATGCCGCAGCCTTGATCAATCACGAAGATGTGGAGATAGTTGTCCTTGATGTGGCTGATGACCTTCACGGGGTTGCCCGCTGGGGAAAACTTGAAGGCGTTATCCACCACCTCCTGCACGGCCTTTGTCAGCCGCCAGTCGGAAATCGGGACTGATCCATCCTGGAGTTCGATCTGAAGATCGGCTTCGCGACCGACGGCTTTTGCGGTTTGGAGGGCGGCGGCAGTAATCACCGGGGCGGTGAAACAGGGCTCGGTTCTGGCCCGGATCTTATCGGCGGTTTCGGGATTGGCAATGGCCAGTTCCAAATCGGCGTAGGTGATAAAGTTCTGGATCAGGGCATAGAGCTTATTGCCAGAGGTTTCGATATCCCCGAGCAGTTCTTCAATTTCCGCCGAATCCATGGAGGCATAGCTGGTGCACAGCAGGTGTGCCCCATTGATGATGCCCACTAGGGGAGTATTGAGTTCGTAGGGCAGGGCGTAGGAAATGCTGTCTCGCAGTTGATCCACCTGGCGCTGGGTTTGCTGCTGCTGTTTTTCCTGGCGGGCGAGGCGGGCGGTGATGGCCTGCCGCAGTTCGTGGGGGGTGAAGGGCTTGGTGAGATAGTCATCCGCGCCGAGGGCCATGCCGTGGCGCAGATCCTCCCGATCCGCCTTAGCGGTCAAAAAGAGAAAGGGAATGGCGCTCGTGTCTTCATCAGCCCGCAACGCCGTGAGAACTTCGTAGCCGTCCATGCGGGGCATCATGATATCGCAGATGATCAAATCGGGCTGTTCTTCCCGGGCCAGCATCAGCCCCTCCACCCCATCGGAGGCGGTAATGGTATAGAAATCCTCCAGACTCAAAATGTCGTAGATATTATCTTGAACACGGAGATCATCTTCGATGACTAAAATCTTTTTCACGGCAACTGTCCTTCATCCTTCCTGAAGTGAGGCTGAAACGGCAAAGCCGGATACTGCGGCCACCGCTGCACTTGCTGGCAGGCGGTGCACAGAATCCACTCTCCCATGGGGACAATCAGCCCCAGGGTTTCGGCGATGGGGATAACGTGAGCAGGGGAAACGAAGCCTCGGCTGGGATGCTGCCACCGCATGAGGGATTCAGCCCCCACCAGTTGGCCCGTTTGGATATCAAACTGGGGCTGGTAGTACACCTCTAGGGCCAGAATATCCTCTAGGTTCTCCCGGCTAAAGGCTTCGTCTTCGATGATCAAGATGGTGGTCATGGGGAGGTGATCATAGCGTTGTCAGGGCAGCGCGACAAAGGAACCAATCCAGCACTATTCCGGCCTTAGCCATCACTGAATCAGTTTAAACTGGTTTAGGAGTTTCAGGTTTTGAGGGGACATCAAATCCTGAAGCTGGGCCATTTGGTTCAACATCAAGATTTCCTTAGCGCACTCCTCCCGCAGAATCTTCAGATAGCGATTGCGCACCTCCTCATCTTGGCTATTGGCCAATAGCTGGATGGCGATGTTGATGTTGGAGAGCGGATCGCGGAAATCCACAATCACCTTGCGCAGAAAGTCTTCCTGGGTATCAATAATATTCTGCCGCTCCTGGGACTCCCGCTGATACCGCTGTGCCCGTTCCCGCTCGTGGTGATATTTTTCCAGCATGGCCGCCTGTTTTTCGAGGCGCACCGCCACCGCCCGCCGCAACTCCTGAGGGGTGAAGGGCTTGGTGAGGTAGTCATCCGCGCCCGATTCCATGCCCTGCCGCAGATCAACGTTGTCAGCCTTGGCGGTCAAAAAGATAAAGGGAATGGTGGAGGTGTCCGGTTCCTGGCGCAGTTGTTCCAGCACGCCATAGCCGTCCAGTTCCGGCATCATAATGTCGCAAATAATCAAGTCAGGATGTTCCGCCCGCGCCATCAACACCCCCAGCAGGCCATTGTCTGCAAAAATCACCTGAAAGCCTTCAAGCTGGAGGATATCAATAACGTTATCCTGAACCCCTTTCTCATCTTCGATCACTAGAATCTTGGTCATGATCAGCCTCACAAATACGGGGTGGACATTACAATCCGCGTCCTCACGGCTCATCCGGTGGATTAAGCCAGACCTTGGCCACGGTTCCCTGCCTATCTCCTCCCTACTTCCAGAATGCCCGAGATCCACCGGGAGAGCACAGCCTAGATTTGAAGGTTTATGACAAGAGGACTTGGCCCAGGGAATAGTTCCCATTGTCGGTAGTCCGGGGAGCTTTGCCATCCTCACCTTCCCCCGGTGCTGGCCTCCGTAATTCTAGGATGCCCCCTAGGTTCTGGAGCCACCAAGATGGGTATGATCCGCAGAATCACTGGATTTAGGCAGCCCCGGCATGACCTTTGGGCTGGTATGTCCGTAGATTCACGTCCTCTATGAAGGACTACGGAGAGGAGTGAGTTACAAATTGATAACCTGATAGATAGCATCTTAGGCTCAACATCGGAAATGGTTGACCAGCCCCAGGGAGATTGGTCAGTCCTTTAATTGGCTACTTGAGTAGGGTTAAACCTAAGGTTTTCAGCCACTAAAACGCGATTTCCGGAAGCCAATTAAAGGACTGACACAAAATTGCACGAAATCCTCGGCCTAGCGTTGAGGATGCTGATAGAGCAGACAGCCACGGCACAATTTCCGCCTGGATGGTTCTCATTTCGGTGTCATTGCTAGGATTGGGTATCTATGAAGACTGCATCTACCGACTGTGTTATGGCGGCATCCTCCCCTGGAGCACCCCCTCCTCCCCCGTCCTCTTCCCCGCCTGGGCCATCGGGAGAGGATCTTGCATCGCTAGTCCAGGCCATTGAGCAAACCATTGAAGAACACCTCCAGCGCCGTCCTGGAGGGTTGGGGGGCGTCTCCGTCCGGTTGGCCACCGAGGTCACTCGCATGTGCCACCGCAGTGATCGCATTCAGTCCTCGAGGGATGTGCAGCACTGGCAGATGGCCCTGATCCGGCATCGCGTCGAGAAATGCCTGTCCTACTACAAACTGGGCTCGCGGCAAGGGCGGGTGGAACTGCACAGCAGCCTCAGCGCCATTGTGTATCGCCATGTGACTCCCAAGGAAAGCTACCTCAGCTTTCAGGGCCGCTACGCCCTCATCGAAGACTTCATGCAGGGCTTTTATATCGAGGTGCTGAATGCCTTTCGCCGCGAGCATCACCTCCCGGCCACCTACAGCCCCCGCACCCAGTTTGAACTGGCGGAGTACATGGCCTTTAGCGAGCAGTATGCCAAGCGTCGCATTGCTCTCCCCGGTCGCCACAGCCAGCAGTTGATCGTCCTCCGCGCCCAGTCCTTTAGCCGTCGTCAGCCTGCCGAAACCTCCGTGGATATGGGCCTCGTCAGCGAAGGAGCCAAGTCTGAGGAAGCCGAAGTCTACGCCCGCAGTTCCCTCGTGCAGGAGGTGCGCGACAAGCTCAAAACCGACCCCTACGATCCGGGGGCCGCGGTGATGCGGGATCGGGTGATCACCGCCCTGCTGGACTATTTCAAAGCCCAAAATCAGCCGGATTGTATCGACTATTTGGTGCTCAAGCTGGAGGACTGCTCCGCCGCCGAAATTGACGACATCCTTGGCCTCTCCCCCCGTCAGCGAGACTATCTGCAACAGCGGTTTAAGTACCACGTCGAGAAATTTTCCCAGCAGCACGAATGGCATCTCGTCCACCAGTGGCTTGGGGCCAACCTGGAAGACAGCCTAGGCATGACCCCCGAGGAGTGGCAAGGATTTTTGGCCAGTCTACCGGTGGATCAGCGGCGGCTCATCGACCTCAAACGCTGCCAGGGCGATGCCGATGACGATACCCTCGCCCACAGCCTCGGCTGGACCACTAAAAAAGTCAGCCGCACCTGGAGCAAACTCCTGAAACAAGCCTGGGACTATCGCAACCAAAGCCGCCGAGACGAAGATAAGCCCTAGGGCGTGTGATCAATTGAAGTAAAGTGGGAGGCTATTGTCGATCTCCACCGTCCCGATGATGACTCGACGCTATGCCCTCCGCGATGACTCATGGGAACGCATCCAGGATCTCCTGCCCGGTTCTAAAGGCTGGGTCGGCGTCACAGCGAAAACCGCCTGTTTGTCGACGCGGTGCGGTATCGCTATCGAGCCGGGATTCCCTGGCGGGATTGGCCAGATCGCGTTGGGCATTATTGCAGTCCGGGGGCTAGTTAGGACAAGATAGGGAGTAGTCGTCATGCGTCTAGCGTCCTATGCCTGCTCCCTACAGTGTAGATTTGCGCCTGAAAGCCGTCGCCGCCGTTGACCGAGGCGAACCCAAAAGCCAAGTGGCTCGCGTCTTTCACATCAGTCGGAATACGTTAGACCTGTGGCTCAAACGGCGAGACCAGACGGGTTCGGTTGAAGCCGCTCGTCCTATTCATCGAGGGCCCCAGCCCAAGATTCAGGATTTGGAAGCATTTCGGGCCTTCGCGAGCCAGCATGGTCATCTGACCCAGGCCGAGATGGCAGAGCAGTGGCCGGAGCCCATCAGTGCCGACACCATTGGGGCGGCGCTGAAGAAAATTGGGTTTACGCGCAAAAAAAACCTTTGGCTATCGAGAGCGGGATGACGCTGCTCGTGCCGCCTTCCTAGAGGCGTTTCAATCCTATGGCGTTGAGCAGGTGGTGTATGTCGATGAAGCCGGGATGGACGACACGGCCACCTATCCCTATGGATGGTGTGACCGTTCGGAACGGTTTTACGACCTCACCGCACGGAGCGAGTCAGCAGGGTCGCAGGCTGGTGCAACCGGGCGATTCTGGCCCCGTTTACCTTTAAGGGCTACTGCAATACGGCGCTCATCGAAGGCTGGATAGAACAGTGTCTTGTCCCCGAACTCACGCCGGGGCAGGTGGTCGTGTTGGATAATGCCAGTTTTCATAAGTCCGACCGCATCCGTGAGTTGATTGAGCAGGCGGGGTGTCAGGTGGTCTTCCGCCCCCCGTACTCGCCCGACCTGAACAAAATTGAGAAATTTTGGGCACGGATCAAGCACGATGTGCGAAAGACCTTGCACCAGTTCGATACCTTGTGGGATGCCCTTGACAACGCCTTCCGCGTATTGTCCTAACCTACCGGCGGGCTGCTATACCCTGCGAACCTGACGACAGGTATAGCGTTGTCCGAAGCCAGCGAAATGATAGGCCCAAGCAAAAACGTTGGGGCGCACCGCTGTTTACCCGTACCGGGGATTCTGGGTTTAGGGGGTCTTTTCGGCCTGGGCTTGGATGGCGGTGATGGCGACGGTGTTGATGATGTCGTCTACGGTGCAGCCTCGGCTGAGGTCGTTGACGGGTTTTTTCAGCCCTTGCAGAATGGGGCCGATGGCGATGGCTCCGGTTTCGCGCTGGACGGCTTTGTAGGTGTTGTTGCCCGTGTTGAGGTCGGGGAAGATCAGTACGGTGGCTTTTCCGGCCACTTTAGAGTCGGGCATTTTTTGAGAACCCACGGCGGCATCCACGGCGGCGTCGTACTGGATCGGGCCTTCCAGCAGCAGGTCGGGGCGGCGTTCGCGGGCGAGGTGGGTGGCTTGGCGCACCCGTTCCACGTCTTCCCCTTGGCCAGAGTCGCCGGAGGAGTAGGAGAGTAGGGCGATTTTGGGTTCTACGCCGAAGGTGCGGGCGGTGTCGGCGGAGGAGATGGCGATTTCCGCCAGTTGCTCTGCGGTGGGGTTGGGGTTGATGGCGCAGTCGCCGTAGACCAGGACGCGATGCTCTAGGCACATGAAAAACACCGAGGACACCACGGAAAAGCCAGGTTTGGTTTTCACAAATTGCAGGGCGGGGCGGATGGTGTGCTGGGTGGTGTGGATGGCCCCGGAGACCATGCCGTCCGCGTCGCCCTTATACACCATCATGGTGCCGAAGTAGGAGACATCCATCATCACGTCGATGGCGTTGTCGAGGGTGACGCCCTTGGCCTTGCGGAGTTCGTAGAAGGTTTCGGCGTAGGCTTGCAGGCGTTCGTCCTGGGCGGGGTTGAGGATGGTGAGCTGCTCCAAATCCAGGGTGATGGCGTGTTTGCTGAGGGCTTGCTGAACGTCGTGGTGGTTGCCCAGCAGGGTGATGTCCACAATGCCCCGACTTAGCAGCACGGCAGCGGCCTTGAGGATGCGCGGATCGTAGGCTTCCGGTAACACAATATGCTGGCGATCCCGTTTGGCCTGCTCCATCAGGTTATAGGTGAACATTTTGGGCGTCATGCCCTGTATCCGCACGGCGCTGATCTGTTTTTCTAGCCGCTCTAGGTCAACGTAGGTGTCGAACACTTCAATGCTGAGGTTGATTTTTTCGCGGTCGTCGGGCAGGAGGGCGCTGTGGACTTCGTTCACCCGGGCGGCGGTAGTAAAGGTGTCGGTCTTCACTGAGAGGATGGGCAGGGGATTGGCGATGCCCTCAATCAAGCGGGCGATGGTGGGGTCGGGTTTGAGGCCCGCCGTCAGCAGCAGCCCCGCCAAGGAAGGATAGCTGCTGGACTGGTGCGCCTGGAGCATTCCAGCGATGATGTCGCCTCGGTCGCCAGGGGTGATGATTAGGGCATCGGGCTGGAGCCAGTTGAGGCTATTCTGCAACTGCATCGCCGCCACAATCCGGTTCGTGGCCAGGTTTTTGATTTGGCGATGGCCGTAGAGCACCTCTGCCCCCAGTTGGGCGGCAATGTCTCGCACCCTGGGGCTGCTGAGGCGATGCTGGTAGGGAATCACCGACAGCAGCCAGCCCCGCAGGCCAAAATGCTGAAAGAGGGATTCCTTAATCGGCTCAATCTGCTCAGGGTCGGCCTTGTTCATCACCACCCCCACCACATCGCAGCCGTGCTCTAGGTAGGCCTCCACCGCCCGCTGCACGGGGTTGATCATCTCCTCGATGGTGCGATGGTGGGCACTGGCCAAAATTAGCACCGGAGCGCCCAGGTTTTTGGCCACCTCTTGGTTAAAGCCAAACTCAAAGGCCGAGTTTTCGTCCAAATAGTCTGACCCTTCACACAGCACAAAATCCGCCCGACTCTCTAGCGCCTTGTACTTACTAATAATCGTGTCGATAATCTCATCCGCCCGATGCTCCGCCAGCAAATCGTTGGCATGGGGAGCCAGCAGACCGTAGGATTCCTCGTAGCTTTGCTTCAGGTTGAAGTGGCTGATCAGTAGGTCAATGTCTTCGTCCCAACTGGGATGGGCGGGATCGGTGGAACTGGCCACATCTGGCACATGCACCAGGGGCCGAAAAAACTGCACCTGGGTGGTGTGCCGCAAAATTAACTCAATAATGCCGAGGGACACCAGCGCCTTGCCGCTGCCTGCCTCGGTGGTGCTGATGTAGAGGGAATGAGTCATGGCGCAGAACCTCCGCCCCGGATAGGCCACCCCCATTCAACACCAGTCTGCCAGGGGATCCGCGTTTATTAACGATGACTTTTGAATCTGGATCTGATGGCTCATCGGCCCAAAGCCCCAGCAGACCAAACCTCCGTCTTTCTTCGCAACCGCTATTCACGGCCAGGATGCAAACGGATTGGGATCGGTCAAACGACACTTCAGTGCCAGCCGATGATGAACTTTGGATCGGTCTATCGATGGCGTTACATCAGCCGCTGGAGATTCAAGTATAAAAAAGGCTTAAATTACGGCCACCCCTAGCAATAATTACTTATTCTAGGTTCACCGGCCCAAAAGCACGTCTTCAAAAATCCGGAAAATATCTAATCATCGAGAGGTTAAGAATGATTGTTAGCTCTGGCGCTGTATGTCAGCAATATGAAGTGATCGGCTTAGTTGTAGGTTTTGCAAGTGTTTCTGAAGGCTGTGACGGAGGTAAGCTGATGTGCGTCTAAATTGCATGTTGACCTTCTCCAGAGCCTTTGTCAAAAGGCTTTTACGGAGATCTGGCTAGTGTATTTTAGATGACTAACAGCTTATCCCATCTTTTAGCCACTATCTAGCATCTCTTTAAGAATTAAAATATGATGATCAAGTCGTGGAATACCGATCA
>JALQST010000071.1:5801-10750 GCA_023264315.1 Nodosilinea sp. BSH.14 | reverse complement strand
AGTTGCCCACCACAAAGCCCACGCGCCATCCGGCCATGTTGTAGGTTTTGGAGAGGGTATGGAACTCCACGCCCACCTCTTTGCCGCCGGGGATTTCCAGCAGGCTGGTGGGTTGGTAGCCGTCGAAGGCGAGTTCGGCGTAGCAGAGGTCATGAATCAGCAGCACCTGGTAGCGGTGGGCGAACTCCACGGCGGCTTCAAAGAACTCGCGGGGGGCGGTGGCGGCGGTGGGGTTGCTGGGATAGTTGAAGAATAGCGCCTTGGCCCGTTTGGCCACGTCGGGGGGGATGGCGTCCAAGTCGATTAGCCACTGGTTTTCGGCAGTCAGGTGCAGGTGGTAGATGTCGCCTCCGGCAATGACGGGGCCGCGAAAGTGGGCGGGGTAGGCTGGGGTGGGCACCAGCACCAGATCGCCCGGATTGATGAAGGCCATGGCCAGGTGGGTGATGCCCTCCTTGGAGCCCAGCAGGGGTAGCGCCTCCGAAGAAGGATCGAGCTGAACCCCGTAGCGGCGGGCGTACCAGTCGGTGATGGCGGTACGGAAGCTGGTGGTGCCCTCGAAGGGGGGGTAGCCGTGGGTGGCGGTGTCGGCAATGGCGTGCTGGGCCGCTTCGACCACGGGGGCGGGGGTGGGGCCATCGGGGTTGCCCATGCCCAGGTCGATCAAATCGAGGCCCTGTTCGCGGGCGCGGGCTTTGAGTTCGTCCAAACGGGCAAAGACGTAGGGGGGCAGGGAATTAATGCGCTGGGCGGGCTGGAGCCAACTAAGGGTCATGGCTGTACCTCCGAGGGAGCCGTAGATGGAGACGAGGATGGGCGGGGGCGTTCCCGCAGTTCGGGGCAAAGGGGCGACACCATCGCCGCCAGCAGGGCATCGGGGGATACTGTGAAGGGCAGGTGGTGGATATCCGAGCCTTCCCGACAGGCAAAGGTCGCCGCCTGCTGAAGATCGGCCAGGGTGGCATTGCCGAGGCCCAGATCCGCCAGGGTTTGGGGCAGGCCCGTGGCCCGATAGAACTGAATCAACTGCTGCCGCGCCGAGGTGGCCAGGGAAGACTTGCCGCCCATTTCCTCTAGCCGGAGCTGCACCAGGATGCCGTAGGCCACCTTTTCGCCATGGAGGGCATCGTGGCAGGCGGGCAGTTGGGTGAGGCCGTTGTGCACCGCATGGGCGGCGACGGTACGGCACTGGGCACCACCCACGCCGCCGATGACTCCGGCTAGGAGCACTGTAGCATCCACCACTTCGCGCCATTCGGGGCCACCCCACTGCCGCAGCGCCGCCGGAGTTTTTTGGAACAAAATATCCCGCAGTACCCGCCCCTGCTGCACCGCCGAAATAATCAGAGTTTGGTCGGAAGACCCACTACTCACCGAGGCTTCGTACCACTTGGCGAGGCCATCACCAATGCCCGCAATTAGGGTGCGCGGCGACGAGGTGCGAATTAGGTCGTAGTCTAAAATCAGCCGATCCGGGCAGCGATCCAGCGCCACATCGTAGCGAAAGGATCCCGCTTCGGAATAGACATTAGAAAGGGCCGTCCAGGCTGCACAGGTAGCCCCAGAGGTGGGAATCGTCACCACCGGACAGCGAATTTGATGAGCCAAGAGCTTGGCCGTATCCAGCGCCTTGCCGCCGCCGACTCCGACTACCACATCGGCCTGGTGCTTTTGGGCGATACCACGCAGCCGTTTTAGGGAGGCTTCGCTACAGTCGCGGCCATAGTCGGCGGTTTGGGTGGCCAGTTCCGCTTGGTTCAGGGACTCGATCAGCGGCTGCACCCGGGGCAAACTGTGCTGTCCACCCACCACCAGGGGCCGCTGGCCCAAGGCCGCGATGGCTTCGCCTTGGTGCGACAAAATGCCCTCACCCCGCACCACCTGGGCCGGAGCAATGGCAAGGGTTGAACTCGCGGAAAGGCTAGTCGTCATAGAAATACCCAGAACGCAAGGGGGTGAAGCGAGGCCGAGGGCTAGGCCAGAAGATCCGTATTGATTTGGACTTGGTAATCCAGGCCAGAATCCTTGGGGGCGGGCTGCACTTGGCCCAAATACACCAACCGAGACACGCCGTTGTCTTCGTGGACAATGGCCCGGGCGCGGACAGTGGCGGTTTGGCCAGGGATGCCTAAACGGTAGGGTTTGAACAGGTTGCTGGCGGCTTGGCGCAGGGTGGCGTCCAGTTCGTCTTCGGTGATGGCGTTGGGTACGGCGATGACAACTTGGCTAGAGCCGGAATCGTAGACCGTGGCGTAGGGCAGGGCACCTTCAATCACCGTGCGGCTGAAGGGTTCAAAACTGAGGCCCAGCAATCCTACCGTCAGCACGGCTGAAAACCCCGCTGCCCCCACCAGGCGAAACCGAATGCCCCATTTAAAGACAAACCCTAGTCCGGCAATGATGGCGAGGGCGACGGTGCCAATGGCGGCCCATTGGGTGGCTTCCAGAAAATCGGCTGGCGTTGGCATGGGTCTATAGTGCAGATAGATTAACAAACATATCGCAGATGTTGTGCCTAGGACTAGGGGCTAGGGGCGGCCCATGTTGCCCCTGGGTTGATCACGACCACCATGAGGGCACCCGCGAGGTTAATTAGCCCCTGGGCGGCGGGTCAGGGCCAACAGGCGGGCTAGCGCTATGGAAGCGGTAGGTGCTGCGGCCCTGGTTTTTGGCTTGGTAGAGGGCTTGGTCGGCGTGGCGTAGCAGGGTGGTGGTGTCGGAGCCGTCTTGGGGGAACAGGGCAATGCCGACGCTGGTGCCAATCGTGAGCTGGTGGGTATCGATGGGAATCAGACTTCTCAGGCTGGCGATCATACGATCACAGGTATGCGCCACGGCCTTGGGGGTGGTCAGATGGGAGATCACCAAAATAAATTCGTCGCCGCCCCAGCGAACCAACAGGTCTTCGCGGCGTAGGCATTGGGCAAGGCGCTGGGAGACCTGCTGCAACAGTTGGTCGCCCACCCCGTGGCCCAGGCTATCGTTTACGTCTTTGAACTTATCTAGGTCTAAAAAGGCAACGGCCACCAGGGTTTGCTGGCGTTGGGCCTGGGCTAGCACCTTGGGCAGGTAGGCATCGAGGAAGGCGCGGTTGGGGAGACCGGTGAGTCGGTCATAGAAGGCTTGTTGGCAAATTTGGGCCTCGACCCGCTTTTTCTCGGTGATGTCGCGCACCAGCCAAAGTAAGCGCACGGACTCTCCCTCGCGGCTGGTGGACAGGGTCATAGACACGTCAATGGGCTGTCCTTCGCGGCGTAGCAGCTTGGTTTCCCAGGGTTGGGTAGATACGGGCTGGGGCGCACGGTTGATTTGTTCCAACTTGGCGTAGAGGGCGCGGCGGTGTTTGCTGGCCAGAAATAACATCATGGGCTTGCCCACTAGGGCCGCTTGGGGGCATCGCAGCAGCGCCGCGATGGCCACATTGCCCGCCTGAATGATGCCGTTCTCATCACTCACCAGGTAGCCATCGGGGGCCAGGTTGAAGAGATCTTGGTAGCGCTGGCGCTCGGTTTCAATCTGCTGACGATAGCCCGCTAAGGCTTGGTTTTGCGCCATCAGATCCTCGTGGGCGGTGCTCAGTTCCTCTAGCACCAGGCTGAGATCATCGAGGGCCAGGGTCAGCAGGGACGGATCAACGGGGGTCTTCGTGGCCTGCTCCCGCAGATGGAGGGCGCGTTGGTAGACGGCTTCAAGTTGCTGGAAAATGAGCATTGATCCTCCTCTCCCTCTACGAATGGGACGCCTCCTAGGCAATCCGGCCTAAGTCATGGACACAATGCCCCCTGCAAGCCTTACCTGAGGAGGACTACCCTTTTCAACATCAAACAGAATGGCTATGCCTGCTGCTGAAGATTGTTCGGGATTCGGTCTATAATAGTGGGCCATAAGTCAACTGACATCAGTAGTTCTCAAAAGTAGTGGGGTATAACCGACATTCCGCAGGTTGACGATTATTGTTTACTATGCACTGCCCCAGCTGATCGCCGAAAGACTCTCAGCTCGAGGATCCTGGCAAATGAGTCATGGGCTGATGAAGGCGGCAGCTTAATACTTCACAATCCTTTGAGCAACAGAGTCCAATGAGCAACAGAGTCCAAAACCTGGAAGCCTTGGTGGACGGGGCTTTCATCTCTTGGGAACCTGAGCGTTCTGGGCTGGGTAATACCTTTGGGCACCTCGAAAAATACAAACCTTATTGAGAGTAGGGACGGCATTCCAATGGTTTCAGACTCTCCAGATTTGCAAGAAGGCAATTCATCAAGGTGCCCCTTTGATGGTTAACCTTAGTTTACTCCCTGGTATCGGGGGTGCCGTTAAAAATCGGTTCTAGGGCTAGTAGGACTAAATTATCACCATTGATTTGGGCCATTTTGCGGGCATTCAGGCGCATGGTTTGGGTGCCAATAGTCTCAAAAGTATGGGTGACTTCAAAGTCTTCGACCTGCAAATTTTGGGGGAGTAAATCCTGGAGTAAGGATCGCAGTTGGGGAATTTCCCACTGGCCGTTACCGAGGTCAAAAATAGATCGGCCTTCGGTGTCGGCAAGGCTAACCTGAAAGGTTTGGTAAAACTGGCGGTTGGCGGTGACGACGCGCAGATCGTGATCGAGCACCACCAGGGCTTCGCGCACCGTTTGCACAATGGCATCGGCATAGTCGCGGGCATAGCGCAGTTGTTCGGTGCTGCGTTTGAGGCTGTCGATATCCACCAGGACCACCACCGCCCCATCAATGCGGTTATCCAGGGTGCGGTAGGGGCGAATTCGCAGGTCGTACCAGTGGCCTGATTGATCCCGCACCTCCTGGCTGCTTTGTTCCAGGGTGCTGATTACGGCCAGAATTCGGGATTCTAGATCGGTGAGGGCGAGGCGGTGGTTGATGTCGCTGAGGGGGCGGCCCACATCGCTGGGGATCAGGTTAAACAGGGCGGCGGCGGTGGGGGTAAATCGG
>JALQST010000071.1:0-5752 GCA_023264315.1 Nodosilinea sp. BSH.14 | reverse complement strand
TGTAGATGCTGCTGAGCAGGTTTTGAAAGTCGTCGCTGATGCGGGTGGTTTCGGCGTTGCGGCGGTAGAGTTCGTCGTTGATGGTGCAGAGTTCTTCGTTGGCGGCCTGGATTTCCTCCTTGGCGGTTTGCAGTTCTTCGTTGGTACTTTGCAGTTCCTCGTTGCTGGAGAGGATTTCCTCGTTGGCGGCCCGCAAATCCTGGTTGGTGGCCTCCTGCTCCTGGATGATGGATTGCAGGTGGGAACGGGTAGTATCCAAATCCTGGCGCAGGGCGAGGTTTTCCTGCACATACTGGTTGATCTCCACCTGGGCGGCGGGGGCGGTCGTCGCGGCCTCGGCCTCGGTGGCGCGGTTCTCCACAAGGTCGGTAAACAGCACCAGGGAGTAGGTTTGGCCAACGGCCTGAGGGGTGAGGGGCACAATCTCGATCTGCACTGGGCGAGGCCGTTCCCCAACCTTGAGCAAGAGGGATCGCCGCTGCACCGCCTGTCCAGTTTGCTGGGCCTGGTAGAGGGCAGTCCGCAGATCCAGCCGCAGCCCCTCCTTGGCCATGGTGAGCAAATTGAGGCTGGCCCGACCAGGGGCGGGTTCCAGGTAGGTGCCCGTTTGGCCCCGAAACTGGAGAATGTCTAAGGCTTCGTTCACCAACACCCCGGCGGGGCCATAGCGGCTGAGCACCGTCTGGTCGGCCTGGGCGTAGATATCGGCGAGATGGGGACGTTCTGGAGGTAGGTTGGGGCGCGACAGTTGGGGAGCGGGGGTATAGGCGGTGGGGGTAAAGTCCACATTCAGCGGCAGTGATGAGGACTGTTTGGTGTAGATCTTGTAGCGGTTATCTACCAGGGCAAACAGGTGGCTCAGTTCCCCCACCGTCTCCGACGACCCCAGCAGCAAAAAGCCGTCGGGCCTGAGACCGTAGTGAAACATGGGCAGCACCCGGCGCTGGAGAGCCGCGCCAAAGTAGATCAGCACATTGCGGCAGCTAATGAAATCCAGTCGCGAAAAGGGCGGATCGGTGATGAGATTCTGGCAGGCAAAAATGCACAGTTCCCGCACCACCTTCTTGATTTTATAGCCCCCATCAGTGGGTACAAAAAACCGCTGCAACCGTTCCGGCGACAACTCCGCCACCTGGATCGAGGCATACCAGCCCAACCGAGCGATTTCAATAGCCCGTGTGTTCACATCGGTGGCAAAAATTTGAATCTGTAGACTGGCCTCGTGGTGGCCTAGGTATTCCAGCAGGCTTATGGCAAGCGAGTAGGCTTCTTCCCCGGTGGAACAGCCCGCCACCCAAATTCGCAGGGGGTGGTCGGGGTGGCGATCCCGCAGCAGGGCCGGAAACACGATCTGCTCTAGGGCGGCAAACACCTCGGCATCGCGGAAAAAGCTGGTGACGCCGATCAAAATCTCCTGGTGTAGGGCTTGCACCTCCTCCGGGTTGGCCTGGAGGTATTGGCCGTAGCGATCCAGGCTTTCCAAATGGTGTAGGGCCATGCGCCGCAAAATCCGCCGTTTAACGGTGGTGGGCTTGTATTGGGCAAAGTCAATCTTGGTGGCTCGCCTCAGCAGGGTAAGAATCATCCCTAGGGCGTTGTCTTCCGTCGCTGCCTTGGCCTGGGGTACCGTCGGCTCCTGGGGTTTGGGGCGGGTGACGTAGGGATGGGTGCTGAGGCTGACCAGGGTTTGGGCGATCTCCCCCGGGGTTTGGATAAAATCCACCTGTCCGGTGGCAATGGCCATGTGGGGCATACGGCTAAATTTGGCCGACGCCTCCGACTGGGAAAAGGTGATCCCCCCCACCGCCTTAATGGCCTCCAGGCCCAGGGTGCCATCGGCATTCAACCCCGACAACACCACACCAATGGCCCGATTGCCCCGTTCCTCGGCCAGGGCACTAAAAAAAACGTCGATGATCCGGCTACCGCTGCGGGGTCGGGGTTGCAGCCGCAGTTGCCCCGCTGCTATGGTCATCGCCGTATTGGACGGAATCACATAGACCTGATTGGGGGCAATGGCCAGCCCGTCCGTCACCTCCACCACGGGCATGTCCGTAGTGTGGCTCATCAGTTCGGTCAATAGGCTGGGCTGGCTGGGATCCAAATGCTGCACCAACACAAAGGCCATGCCCGTGGTGGCGGGCAAATGGCTCAGCAGTTGGGTAAACGCCTCTAGCCCCCCCGCCGAAGCCCCAATCGCCACCACGGGAAACAAGGCGTCGTCCGAATTCAGAACGGGCCACGCACTACTGCCTGGAACTGGAGACTGGGGAAACATGACGCACCCATTGAACGATTACGGCCTGATCCTGGGCTGAAAGGCGGTTGGTAGGCTACTAAGTACACACATCTTGCTTTCATGCCGCAAGTGGTTGACAATCAAGATAATCGCTAAAATCTACGGTAGGAACGCGGCTGGCGTACTCATCGTCGGCCTCTGGGTGATGCCCGTCGCCCCATCGGTTCCGAACAAATCTGCCTTGGGTGGGTGGATTAAGCCTATAGTTTGAATCAGCCTGTTTGAATCAGCCTGATCTGTGACCACCCGCCCGGTGACACAATTTGCCGCTGGTTTGGTTCCCCATTCGATACCGTTCCCATGACTTTTCCCTCCGATCGCGATTTGCAAATCTGGTTAGATGTGGCCACCGAAGCAGCCCAATCCGCTGGGGCGGTGCTCCGCCACTACTGGGGAAATCTTCAGGATGTGCGGGAAAAGGGCCGTTCGGGAGATTTGGTAACGGAGGCCGACCGGGCTGCCGAGGCAGCGGTGATGGCGGTGATGGCCCGTCATCTGCCGACGGATCACGGCATTTTGGCGGAGGAGTCGGGAGCGACGGGGCAGGCCAATAGCGCCTTTCTGTGGGCGATTGACCCCCTCGATGGCACCACGAATTACACCCATCAATATCCCTTTTGCTCGGTGTCCATTGGCCTATTGTTTGAGGGAGAGCCGATTTTGGGCGTGGTCTATAACCCCATCCTGGAGGAACTGTTTCGGGGGGCCAAGGGCCAAGGAGCCAGCCTCAACCGCCAGCCCATTCGGGTTTCAACCACCGATCACCTGGCCCAGAGCCTCTTGGTCACAGGATTTGCCTACGACCGCCGCGACACCGCAGACAATAACTACGCGGAATTTTGCCAGTTCACCCATCTCACCCGGGGGGTGCGGCGGGGAGGTTCGGCGGCGGTGGATTTGGCCTATGTGGCCTGTGGTCGCCTCGATGGCTACTGGGAACGGGGGCTGTCACCCTGGGATATCACGGCGGGCATTGCCCTAGTGCGGGAAGCGGGGGGCATCGTCACCGCCTACGACCAAAGACCGCTGATCGTGCAGAGCGGACGGCTGCTGGCCACCAATGGCCACCTCCATGCCGCCATGGCCACCGTCCTTCAGCAGGTGAAACCCCTAGACTTTACGCCCCTGCCCCTGCCCTAGGAGGAGGTAGACGAGCGATGGCGTAGACCCACGGCATCGCCCAGGGTGGCCAACTGGTGTGCTTCCAGCTTGGCCACCAGCCCCGCCATCATCCGCTGCACCATCCAGGGGCCTTCGTAGATCCAGCCGGTGTAGGTTTGCAGCAGGGTGGCTCCAGCGGTAATTTTTTCCCAGGCATCCTCGGCGGTAAAAATGCCGCCCACCCCCACAATGGGCAACTGGCCGCCGGTGCGCTGGTAAATGTGGTGAATCACCTCGGTAGATCGCTGGCGTAGGGGGGCTCCGCTAATGCCGCCCGCCTCCTCGGTGATGGGGCGTCCGGTCTGGGGTAGCACCTGGGTAGCCAGCCCCTCTCGGGAGAGGGTGGTGTTGGTGGCGATGATGCCCGCCAGACCGTGAGTTTGGGCCAGGTCGATGACTGTATCCACGGCGGGCCAGTCCAAATCCGGCGCGATTTTGACCAGCAGTGGTTTTTGGGCCTGGTTTTCCGCCTGGAGGGCCGCCAGAATTGGGGCCAGTTGGTCAGCGGCCTGGAGGGTTCTCAACCCGGGCGTGTTGGGGGAAGACACATTCACCACAAAGTAGTCCCCGTAGTTCTGCAGGGCGCGGAAACTGGTTCGGTAGTCCTCAGCGGCTTCCTCCAGGGGGGTGATTTTAGACTTGCCCAGGTTAATGCCGATGGGCAGGCTGGGGCGATGGTCGGCCCAGAGGGGAGCCAGCCGCGCCGCCAGGGCTTCGGCCCCCTGGTTGTTAAAGCCCATGCGGTTGAGGGCCGCTTCGTCCTCTACCAAACGAAACAGCCGGGGCCGGGGGTTTCCGGGCTGGGCATAGCGGGTGACGGTGCCCAGCTCCGCATAGCCAAAGCCAAACAGGGGCCAAGCGAGGGCCGCTTCGCCGTCCTTGTCAAACCCCGCCGCCAACCCTAGGGGATTGGGGAAGGACAGCCCCCACAGCCGTTGCCCTAGGCGCGGATCGGCATAGCCAAACTGTTGCCGCGCGCAGGCCTGAATCCCTGACCTCGCCGGGACGGGTTGCCCCAGCCAGTGCAGGGTCGCGATGGCATAGCCATGGAGCCACTCAGGATCGAGTTTGAGCCAATTAAAAATCAGGGGCCGAAGATACTGACGGTAGGGATCGTTCACGCGGGATAATCATCCATAAACGCGGGGAGGCGATGGACGCCGGGACATCGCAGTCTGACCGGAACAGCCGTCGCGATGCCATCATACCGAGCTTTTCGGCGATGGCCCACCCCCCAACCTGGCAGGAGATGGTAAGTCTATGGAAATGGTTTGGTTAATGGTCGGTGTGGCTGCGATCTGGTTCGTCGATAGCCTATTGGCGCGGCTACCCGACCTGGGGCAACTGTTGGTTCCCTCCCCAGGAGTGCTGATGGTGCTAGGGCTGGGCCTCGTCACCTGGCTCATGCACGATGACCCGCTGCCCTAAGCCTCCTCTTCCGGTATGCTCCGCCCCTCGGATTTCCCCTAGGGCTCGACGGTGCTGGTGCCGTAGAGTTGTGGCAGTTCGCGCCCCGGAGGGAGAGACTTGGCATCGCGGGTTTCGATGAAGCCCGTATAGTAGGCTCCGGGTTCAATTTCTAGGGCTCCGGCCACCACATCACCCTCCAGGCGGGCGGTGCGGCTGAGGGTGATTTTCCCTTCGGCCCACACCTTCGCCTTCAACACGCCCTGTACCACGATATTTTTGGCCCGCACCTCTGGCCCCTCCACCAGGCCGGAGGCGGAAATTTCCATGTCGCCATTGACCTCCACGGTGCCGTGGATGATGCCGTCTACCCGCAACATACCCTCTGCGTGGAGCACCCCCTCAAACTCGGTTTTTTGGCTGAGATAGGTCAGTAGTGGCGTCGGTTTATGCTTTAACATCGATAGCTTTCTCCCTAGATAGATCATAAGACAGAACCCCAGACGGAACCCAAGCAAGACCGGGCCAACCCGCGGAGCCCGCGTGGTCCCCAGTGGCCTCACCCATACCTATTAACCCATTAACTGGATCACCCGCGCTCCCTTGGGTAAGCCGCCACGGCCCGAATCTAGCACGGTGAAACGCCCAAATACGATACCTTAGGGCAAGCCTTTGGATCGGTAGCGCCCTTAGCCTTGTTCTCCCAGGCGGTGCAGCAGATGAGTCGGGAGGAACAGATGGAGATTTGCCGGGATATTCTAGGCCATGCCGACACCCGATTTACCCAGGCCTATCAAGCCTTGAATCCCAATATGAAGCTGGCATTCTGGCACCGCCTGTTTAACCGAGGCCGCAGCCTGCCCTGGGATGCCGTCGTCCAGCGGG
>JALQST010000070.1 GCA_023264315.1 Nodosilinea sp. BSH.14 | reverse complement strand
TCACCTGGGGGGGGGCGTGGGGGGCGTGGGGGCGTTCTGAGGCGGAGGGCAGGGCCGCAGAGCCCATAAAATACTGTAAATTTGCCGATTCTTGCTGCCAGAAAATATGGCTTCCGGCCTCTTGCAGACGGCGGGTGATGTGGCTGAGGCGCAAATCAGAGCCCGATACGGGGATACCTCGCTTGGTTAGAATGTAGGCGAGGGCCGACATTCCAATGCCGCCAATGCCAATAAAATGAAAGGGTCTGCCATTAAAATCTACCGAATTTGGCATTATTCACTCCTTCACAACACCACACCACACCATACTATCCGGCGTTATCATAGCAAGCTTTGCTAGATTGGCCTAAAATTTAGGTTTAAGGCTTTCTCAAAATTCGCGACGGTTGTACCCTAGGACGCCAAAAAGCTAAATCCTTTCATTCACCGCATTTTTCGACCTTGGCACACCGTTAACCTCAAGCCCTACAACGGCTTGCCAGACATCCCCACTATCCCGCCTAGGGGTGTAGCATTTTTGACGGGTTCCATATAAATCCCCTATCAACCCCGAAATTCATCAACAGCAATCCTTATCAACCCACCAGATCTGGTGTGAGTGTCTTCCATGCCGCCCAGGCCAGATGGGGACGCGGGCCAAGACCTTGATCCCTTGAGACATCAACGTCGCCTAGGTTCATGCGATTACAAACTCGCTCTATGGACCCGATTTAGCCCTCACCCTAAATCCCTTTCCCAATTTGGGAGCGGAACTTTGAGGATTTCTCTGGCTCCCCTCTCCCGACCGGGAGGCAGGCTGGGGGTATAGCTTGCTTCCCGTCAGGGTAGGCTAGGGGGACTTTGCGATCTACTGAGGATGGCTATTCAAAGTGGATCATCCTTTGCGATATCATATTCTCGTCTAAAAATAGATACCTAGTCCGAGTACAACAGAGGGTTAAACGCAGTGATTAGAGTAGCCATTAACGGGTTTGGCCGCATTGGTCGGAACTTTTTGCGGTGTTGGTTGACGCGGGAGAACAGCGGACTTGAGGTCGTTGCCATCAACGATACTTCGGATCCAAAAACCAATTCTCATCTGTTGAAGTACGACTCCATGTTGGGGCGTCTCGATGCCGACATCCAAGCCGGGGAAGATACCCTTATCGTTAACGGCAAAACCATCAAGTGCTACTCGGATCGCAACCCCAACAACCTGCCCTGGAAGGCCTGGGGCATTGATCTGGTGATCGAATCCACGGGCGTGTTTGTTAGCGAAGAGGGGGCCTCTCGTCACATCGAAGCGGGCGCAAAGAAAGTGCTGATCACTGCTCCCGGTAAGGGCAGCGGCATCGGCACCTACGTCATGGGCGTGAACCACCACGACTACACCCACGACTCCTACAACGTGGTCAGCAATGCGAGCTGTACCACCAACTGCTTGGCTCCCGTGGTGAAGGTGCTGCACGAAAACTTCGGGATCATCAAAGGCACCATGACCACCACCCACAGCTACACCGGGGATCAGCGTCTGCTGGATGCCAGCCACCGCGACCTGCGTCGGGCCCGTGCTGCGGCTCTGAACATTGTGCCCACCACCACCGGTGCCGCCAAGGCCGTGGCCCTAGTCATTCCCGAAATGGCAGGCAAGCTGAACGGCATCGCCCTGCGGGTACCCACCCCCAACGTGTCTGTGGTTGACTTGGTGGTGCAGGTGGAAAAACCCGCCATCGCCGAGCAGGTGAACCAAGTGCTGAAGGAAGCCGCCGAAGGTCACATGAAAGGTATTCTCGCCTACAGCGACCTGCCCCTGGTTTCCATCGACTACCGCAAGACCGATGAATCCTCCATTGTCGATTCCAGCCTCACCATGGTGATGGGCGGCGACATGGTGAAGGTCGTGGCCTGGTACGACAACGAGTGGGGCTACAGCCAGCGCGTGGTAGACCTGGCTGAACTGGTAGCCGCCAAGTGGCAGTAGGCTAAACAAATCCTTCTGAAGGGTGAATAGCGGGTCGAAATCGGTGGATTTTGGCCCGCTGTTTTTTGAGGCTCAGCGTTTTTCGAGATTCAGCAACGATGGCGGTAGTGAGTGTCACTGGATGCGGTGGCGCAATGCGCTACGGTGTTAGCCATCTTAGCTTCTCAACCCTCTATGCAAACCCTGATTCAATCCGTCCTCACCCTCCCAGACAAGGTTCTGGAGCGCGATGGGCTGGATCCCCATTCCCTGGAATCCGTGGACGTTCTCCTTACGGGTTGCCAAATCCAAGCGGTGGCCCCAGCGGGGACGCTACCGCAAACAGCGGATCAGCGGGTGATTGACGGACGAAACAAGCTGCTGCTGGCGGGGTTTGTCAATGGCCATACCCATTCCTCCCAGGTGTGGCAGCGGGGGCTGATTCCCCAACTGCCCCTAGAACTGTGGCTGTCCAATGTGTTTGAATCCACCCCGCGCCACCTGGATCAGCTCTATTGGGGAGCCGTAAGCACGGCGGTGGATACCCTCTTCTCCGGTGGTACCTGCGTGATGGATCATGCCTACGTGATCCCTGGGCAGGAGATGGAAACGGTAGCGGCTCTGGTGCGCGGCTATCGATCTGTGGGCATTCGGGCGGTGGTGGCTCCGTTGATGATGGATTTGCCCTTTGCATCGGGGTTTCCCAAGGGCTGCTTGCTGCCCCAGTCGGCCTCGCCCCGTGCGGCCAGGGAACTGCTGGCCCTCATGGAGGCGATGGTGGCGGAATTCCACGACCCTGACCACGGCATCTACGTCGGCCTGGGGCCAACGGGGTTTCACCGCTGCTCCGATGAGTTGCTAGCAGGCTGCGCCGACCTCAGCCAGCGCTACGATCTCTGCCTCCACACCCACCTGCTAGAAACCCGCGCCCAGCACCGGGTGGCCCAGGAACGCTACGGCATCCGTGCGGTGCAGCATTTGGCGACGCTGGGTTGTCTCAGTCCACGCACCTCTCTAGCCCACGGGGTGTGGATTGATGAGGCTGATATTGACGATTTGGCTAGGGCCGGGGCCACCCTGGTGCATAACCCGGTGAGTAATTTGCGCCTGGGCAGCGGCCTTGCGCCCATTCTGAAATGCCGCCAGCGGGGGCTGAATGTGGCCTTTGGCTGCGATGGAGCCGCCAGCAACGATGCCCAAAATCTGCTGGAGGTGATTAAACTGGGCACCATGCTCCACACCGTCACCGAGGCGGACTATGACCGTTGGATCACCCCGGAACAGGCGCTACAGATGGCCACGGTGGGCGGAGCCCATGGGGTGAATTTAGGAGATCGCACGGGCCGCATTGCCCCCGGATTCGAGGCCGATCTTGTGCTCTATAACCTCGATCATCCTTCCCTGTTGCCCCGTACCAATCCATTGCAATTGCTGGTGTTGGGGCGTCCTACGGAGGTGGTGGAAGCGGCCTGGGTGCGCGGGCGGCAACTGGTGGATCAGGGCCAACTGCTGACCCTGGATCGGGAGACCTTGCACGATGCCCTGCGCCATCCACCGATGGCCTCGCCAGAGTCTCGCACCCAACACCACGCGGTTGAGCCCCACTACCGAGAGGTGATGCTTAACCGTCCCTAGGGGGAACACTGGGAAACGTCACGGTAAAGAGGGTGCCTTGGCCTACATGGCTTTCCACCTGGGCGGTGGCCGATAGTAGGTCGAGGCATTTTTGGACAATGGCCATGCCCATGCCCACGCCCTGGATGTTGAGGGTGTTGCTGGCCCGGAAGAAGGGCTCGAAGATTTTCTCCACTTCGGGGGCTGGAATGCCGATACCGTGGTCTTGCACGGTGATCGAAAACCGGTCAGCGGCGCTGTCCACCGTGACCTCGATGGGGGTGCCGTCGGGGGAAAACTTGATCGCATTGCTGATCAGGTTAGTGATGACGGTGCCGACGAGGCTGGCATCGGTGACGGTCTGAAGATAGGCTCCCTGGAGGGTCACGCGGATGGGATGGGGCGGGGACGTTGCAGCCTTGACTTCGGCCACCGCATGATCCATCACCGATGACAGGCACACGGGGGCGAGGCTGATCTCCACCGGCTCAAATTCGAGGCGGTTGAAGAGCACCACATCATCAATGAGGGCCAACATGCGCTGAATCGCTCCCTGGATGCGGCCTAGGTGCTTGTGGCGGAGGTCGGGGGTGAGCTGGTCGAAGTAGTCCTCGAGAATACCCGTGGAACTGCTAATAATCGCCATGGGGGTGCGATATTCGTGGGAAATGGTGGTAATCACCCGTGATCGCAGTCGATTGAGTTCCTGCTCCTGGGCTAGGGCCTGTTCGAGCTTCTGCCTCATCCATTGCAGTTGTTGGTTGGTTTGGGTGAGTTCGGCGGTGCGCTGCCGTACCCGTTCGTCAAGGTCATCGTTCATTTGGCGCAGGGCGGCTTCGGCCTTTAGGCGCTCGGCAACTTCTGCCAAGAGCCGCTGATTTTGGGCCTGCATCTGCTTTTGGAGGGCGAGAATACGTAACTGGTGCTCAATCCGAGCGAGCACTTCGTTAATTTCAAAGGGCTTGGTGATATAGTCTTGGCCGCCCACCGCAAAGGCTTTGACCTTATCGAGGGGTTCGTCGGAGGCACTAAGAAAGATGATCGGAATGTGGCTGGTACGATCATCCGCCTTGAGTTGCTGACAAACCTCAAAGCCCGACATGACGGGCATGAAAATATCCAGCAGGATTAAATCCGGCGGGTTCACCTGGGCCACATCAAAGGTCATTTCCCCCTTAATCAGCTTGCGCACCTTATACCCCTGATCCGACAGCATGGTGGACAGCAGACGCAGGTTATCGGCGCGGTCATCAACGACCAAAATATCGCCTTTGTAGGAAGAGTTGGGGGTGCTCATGCGGAGGCCTGGGCGGAGGGATAACGGTATTGCAGGTTGAGCAACTGAGCCAGCAGACTGAGGAGGTCAGCCTCAACCAGAGGTTTGAACATTAGCCTGTCGCAGCCCGCCGCTAGGATTTCCCCCTCCTCCCAGGGGCTGCCGCTGGCGGTAAGGGCCACAATCCAAGGCGGTGCACCCACGACTTCCTGGCGAATTTTGCGGGCCGCTGCGATGCCGTTCATCCCCGGCATCCGAATGTCCATCAAGATCACCTGGGGTTGGAAGATTTTCCAGGTGGCCACAGCGGTCGCCCCATCCGCCGCCTCTGCAATCACAAACCCGATGGGCTCCAGCCAACGGCGCAGCAGTTCTCGGTTTTCGGCCCGGTCGTCGGCAATCAGGATGCGGGGCGGTGCATTGTCCTGGGGCATACCCACCACGGCCTCGATGGGGGGCTGACAGTCCTCGGTGAGGCGTACGATTTCGTCGAGCCGAAAGCCCTCCACCAGTTGATTGAGGGCCTGGGCCAAATCCGCATCCCGGCTAGAGAGTTGGGCCACAAGAGCGGCGATTTCCTCCTCCTCCGCGCCCCGGGCGGATCGATAGAGCTGGCTTAACCAGTCTCGGGGCTGCTGGGCCAGGGCGTCGCTGAGGGAACGGCTGGCCTCCTTGGGCCTTGCCTCCTCCGGGGGACTCTCTGGGGAATCGGCATAGCGGTAGACCACCCCGAGGTGCTGGGCCAATTTCTCCAGCAGCACCGCCTCGGTGATGGGTTTCCGCACAAAGTCGGCACAGCCAGCAGCCAAGATACTGGCCCGCTCCTCCTCAAACACGCTGGCAGTGAGAGCGATGATCACCGTGTCCCGGCCAGCGGGGTCGGCCTTGATGCGGCGGGTGGCCTCATCGCCATCCATTTCTGGCATCCGAATATCCATCCAAATGAGATGGGGACGATGGGTGCGCCACTGCCGGAGGGCGGCCGCCCCGTTCTCGGCTTCATGGATCTCAAAGCCTAGGGGTTGAAGGAATTTCACCAGCAGTTGGCGATTTTCGGGGTAATCGTCCACCACCAAAATGCGGTAGGTGGGCTGGCCGGGGGCTAGGCCCACCACCTGCTGGGCCGACACCAGCGGCGCAGCGGTCTCCACCGCCGCTAGGGGCAAGGACAGCCTAACCCGGAAGGTGGTGCCCACGCCCACGGTACTCTCCACGCTGATGTCGCCTCCCATCCACTCCACAAACTGACAGCTAATGGTGAGCCCTAGCCCGGTACCTTCCTGGGCCTGCCGACCTGCGGTGGTTTGGGTAAAGGGGGTGAAGAGGGCAGACATCTCATCGGCCGCAATGCCGGGACCGGTATCGCAAATCTCAAAGCAGAGGGACGCCTGATCGGGGGATGGGCCGGGGGTGGCGGAAATCCGTAATGTTACGGAGCCGACCGCTGTGAATTTCAGCGCGTTGCCCAGAAGATTCATTAAAACTTGGCGGAGTTTACGCTCATCAGCCACCACCCCCTGGGGCACCGTTGGCCCGCAGTCGTAGACCAACGCCAGCCCCTTGGCCTGGGCTCGGTGCTGAAAGAGATCTAGCACCCCGACCAGCATCAGCGGCAGGTTGAAGGGGGCTGGGTTCAGGGTGATGCCGCCCGCCTCAATTTTGGCCATATCGAGCACTTCGTTAATCAGCCCCAGCAGGTGCTCGCCGCTGCGGTGGATGATCCCCAGGGTGTTTTGCTGCTCCTTCACCAGGGCGACGGGTAGCCCCGTGGCGCGATCTAGGTCGCGCTGCATCACCTGGGTGAAGCCGAGGATGGCATTCAGCGGTGTTCGCAGTTCGTGGCTCATGTTGGCCAAAAACGTACTCTTGGCCCGACTGGCCTGTTCGGCCTGATCCTTGGCTTGCTCCAGTTCAGAGGTGCGATCACGCACCCGTTGTTCGAGGGTTTCGTTGAGTTGGGTCAGTTCCACCTCGGCCTGGTAGCGGGAAATGGCCCCGCCAATGCTGCCCGCAATGGCCATCAGGGCAGACTGGGAGTTTTCATCCCACTGGCGCTCTTGGCGGCAATCGTCAAACCCGGCAAAGCCCCAGCATTGGTCGCGGATGAAAATGGGCACTACCAAAATTGAGATAATGCCCTGGGGCACTAGGATCTTCTGCTCCCCAGGGGGAAAATCCTTGACCAAACCCTGGATCGTTTCTCCCCGTTCTAGGGCGTCGTACCAACGGGGCAACAGATCCTTGTGGGGATAGTTCATCACATCGGGGTTGCCCATTTCAGGCGTTATCCCTGGGGCTACCCATTCCCATCGCTGGCTCACAACTAGATCCCCTGTGTCAGGATGAGGATGCTGCTGGAAAATATAGATCCGATCCACATCGGTGGCTTCCCCAAGGGCCGCCAAGGCCGCTTGGACGCCCTCGTAATGGTCGGCGGTGGTGAGGAGGCGATTGGTGGCCAGGGCAATCCCCCGCAACAAACGGTCACTGGAGGTGGTGACCGTTGGTGAAGCTGCGAACCTAGCCATAGCGTCTACCCTGGTAGCAGGCGGTATAAACAGTGATCAAATGAGAGGATCCTGACAGGGATATTCAATTACTTCATTGTCTTGTATGGATGTTTTTTTCGCATCAGCAGCCCCATGGCCCTATTGGCCAAAACTTATCCGTATAATCACTGGGTTTTGCTATATAAGTTCATAGCTATCCTTGGGCGTAATTTCCCGACTTGGACGCGGGGCTGGGCCAGATTCCGTCCGAGTCTGGGGAATCCTGATCCCGATGGGCGGGTCTTTAGGGGATACTGAAACGAGAGGTGCGTCCGCCCCGCTTAATCTCAACCCCCCACCCGAAGTGACACCGATGGCTAAAGCAAAACGCCAGCACACTTTTCCCTGTGGCCACCGTGGGCGAGGGCAGGTGTGCCACCGCTGCCAGCAGGAAGCCCAGGCCCAGGCCCAGGCCCAGCAAGAAGCGGCGGAACGCCAGCAGCAGCGCCAAACCTGGCAGGCCCAGTTTGAGCAGGATGCCATCGATCTGCGGGGTTTGCCGTCCCACGTGGTGGAAAAGGCTCGATCCATCCTCCGCGACCTGGATCAGGGGCAGCACTTCACAGCCCTTAAGGGTAAACGGATGATGTTTGATCGCAGCGTTATCCGGATTCCCGTGGGTCATCGCTATCGCCTGCTGTGCCGAGAGCAGGAGGGCCACCTGTTGCCCTGGCGGGTGATGACCCACGAGGATTACAACGCCTACGCCAGCAATAAGCGGCCCGTGGGTTAGGCCGTGGGGATGGGCCGTTGAGAAAATGGCCCGCCGATTCTCCGTGCGCCTGGGGGCCAGTAGGGTACATTGAACATACTGCACCCGCTTCGTTTCCCCGGCTATGTCCGATTCCTCCCGTTCGCTGGCCCAGCACTATCACCATCGCACCAAATACGACCCCGATACTCTGGCCCAGCAGGCTCACCCCCTAGACTACGCCCACCAGCCCGTCCCCTTTAAGACCTATCAGGTGGGGGCCGAGATTGACCTCAAGCCTTACCTCGATATCGACGACTCCTCCCACCAGCCCGATGAAGCCGCCTGGATGCGGCTGTCGCGGTTGTTCATCAATGCCTACGGGCTGACGGCCAAATTTCCCACCATCACCGGGGAAATGTTCTATCTGCGGGCGGCCCCCTCGGCGGGGGGGCTGTATCCGGCGGAGGTGTACCTGGTTTCCCGGGGGATGAAACTCCTGCCCGCCGGACTCTACAACTACCAAGCCCGCACCCATAGCCTCTGGCGCTACTGGGATGATCACAACTGGAGCAGTTTGCAGCGGGCCTGTTTTTGGCATCCGGCCCTAGAGGCCACCCAGATGGCCCTGGTGGTGACGGGGGTGTTCTATCGGTCGGCATGGCGCTACCGGGATCGGGCCTATCGGCGCATTTGCCTAGATACGGGCCACCTGCTGGGTAACATTGAACTGGCCAGCACCCTGACCGACTATCGCCCCCACCTGATTGCCAGCTTTGCCGATGAGGCCATGGCCCAGTTGCTCTACCTCAATCCCGATGAGGAGGGCGTGTTAGCGGTGTTGCCCCTGGCGGACTTGCTGGCGGTGGAGCAGAACCTGGCCCTCACCCAAACCCTCTTTGCCACCCCAGCCCAAACGGCCTACGATGCCGTGGGGGACGGGCAACTGCTGCACTACTTCCATCAGTCCACCAACTTACCGGCCACCACCGACGCCCCCAACTGGCCCTCCCGTCATCCCCCTGAGGCCGACGATGAGAACCCCCTAGAAGACAAGTACAACGTTCCCTTTTGCCTGCGGGTGCCCACCCAAACTGCCCCCATCCCCTGGGGCAATGACCTCAGTCCCCTAGAAACGACGATTCTGCGCCGCCGTTCTACCCGGCAGTATAGCGGCGGGTCGATCTCCTTTGAAGCGCTGAAACAACTCTTGGATTTTACCTACCAGCCCCAGCACTACCGCGATCAAGGGCTGGATGGCGATCCCGACTACTGCGACCTGGGTCTGCTGCAAACCTTCCTGGCGGTGTCTAATGTGGAGGGGCTGGAATCGGGCTGCTACTACTACGCCCCCCGCAGCCAAGAACTGCGCCAGGTGCGCTTCAAGCAGTTTCGGCCCGAGCTGCACTACCTCTGCTTAGGGCAAGAACTGGGACGAGATGCCGCTGCCGTCCTGTTCCACACCGCCGATCTCCAGGCCGCCACCGCCGCCTATGGGGATCGGGTCTACCGCTATCTGCACATGGACGCGGGCCACCTCGGCCAACGGCTCAACCTGGCGGCCATCTACCTGGGCCTAGGCGTCAGCGGCATCGGCGGCTTCTACGATGACCAAGTGAACGAGGTGCTAGGCATCCCCACCGACGAAGCCGTTATCTACATCACGACCCTCGGCCAACCCGCCAATGCCTAGGGGCGAAGAGATCGGTGTCTAGGGTTGTTCCCGTCCTGGGACTGATTTCCTAGGCGGAAAACCGGGTGTCTGTGATCGTTAGGGCACGGTGGCGTTAGGGCACGGTGGCCGTACCCACCACGGTATCAGCTTGGTCAGGGTTGGCGGCGCGAATCACCACGGTGTTAAACAGGCTAATGTCGGTGCCTTCGGGGACCGCTAGGTCAAAGGCTGGCTGGCCAACGGGGATGGGGCCGAGGGGAAGATGCCGCTTGGCGAGGTTGCCGTTGATGGTGAGCAGGGCTTCCAGGGGCAAATCCGCTGCGCTGGTACTGAAATTTTGAAACGACAGCGTGGTGCGGTGATTCACAATGGCGGCTCCCACGTAGCCACTGGCGCTAAAGTCTCCCTTCCCTGCCACTGAGCCCATGGCGTGACCTCCCTTAACCTAATGTCCTGCATCCCTACGCTATCCCAGGGCTTGGCAAAAGGCAAAAGACCGCTGCCACAAAGCTGCCATACCACCGTCATGGCCTCGAAACATGGCCCGGGTAGGCTGTCAATCAGCCGCCGTCTAAGGCTCTCCCAGGGGCCACGAAACCGTACGGTTTTCCGATGGGGAAATCCCCCTAGCAAGGAACCCTCTCAACCCTAGAGAATACTTCTATCAAAAGAAACCGTTGCCTTCAGTGGGCTAGGGGCATAGTGATCTTTAACTCGATCAGATAGGGATAGGAAACGGTGAAATCTTAAGTCTTTAGAAAGCTTTTCTGAGTTTGGAAACAAAACCTTTATGCCCCACGTCATGAAGTTTTACGAAGTGATTTTGCCCTTTACGCAACAGAGCGGTTGTTATATGCTGGAAGGAGAAACTCAGAATGATTACGAGTTTACGCCGATGGCCTTGCTCGTCTAACCGGGCCACTATAAAGGGGAATCCTGTGTAGAGAAGCCCCAGGGAAGCCGGATCTCATTGGAATTCTAGGGGCGCTATAGGAACAATCTGGGGGATCGCTCAACCCCATCCTGAGGTCGTTGGTTGTGGCAGAAAGGTGACATCACGACG
>JALQST010000006.1 GCA_023264315.1 Nodosilinea sp. BSH.14 | reverse complement strand
GCCCGGTGAGAATGAACCCCAGCCCTGCAATCAGGGGCCGCTGGGTTTGGCCCAGGTCAATGATGCGTGCGCCGACGAGGATCGACGTTAACCCGGCAAAGAAGGCGTAGACCGTGAGGGTCAGCAAATCCCAACCCTGGGCGATGGCAAGGGCGGTGGCCACATAGAGCCCGCCAAAGAGCACCGTGGTCTCGCCAAAGGAAATGTTAAAGCTGCCGGGAATGGGCCATGTCCACATCATGTGTAGCCCCGTGGCCAGGGCGATGGCTCCCACCAGGCCGAATCCCGGAATCCAGCGCTTGAGGTTGGCCCCATCTAGGCCGCGATAGACAAAATCCGCCAATAGCACCAGCCCCGCCACCATATTGATCAGCATCAGGGTGATGTAGTCGATAAACATAGCTTGTTCTCCAGCCTTCTCCAGCGTCCAATGGGGAAAATCCCCCTTGAAAGCCTAACATCACCTCACCCCTGGCCCCTCTCCTGCGTGGGTTCCCTTGCGGCGTTGGGGAAAATCGGAGTAGGATGCGGCCACACTGATCCGGCCCTGCTGCTATGACTGCGATTCATCCCTCGGTAGACTTTCGTTCCGATACGGTGACTTGGCCCACGGACGCGATGCGGGCGGCGATGGCCGCAGCGGCGGTGGGCGATGATGTCTACGGAGAAGACCCGACGGTGAGGGATTTGGAGGCCTGGGCGGCGACGATGCTGGGCAAAGAGGCGGGGCTGTTTGTCACCAGCGGCACCCAGGGCAACCTGATTGCCGCCCTTAGCCACGCCCAGCGAGGGGATGAGGCGATCATGGGTGAAGACGCCCACACCTTTTGCTGGGAGGCCGGTGGCATGGCCGTGCTGGGCGGCATTACCCCGCGCCCTCTGCCCACCGATGTCCGGGGCCGCATGGACGTGGCTCACATCCGCGATGCCCTGCGGGTGGACGATCCTCACCTGCCCACTAGCCGCCTCATCCTGCTGGAAAATAGCTCCGGCGGCAACCATGGAGCCGCCATTGAACCCGACTATTTTAAGGCGGTTCACGCCCTGGCCCAAGCCCAGGGGCTGCGGGTACACCTGGATGGGGCGCGGCTATTTAATGCCGTCACGGCCCTCGGATGCCCGCCCACCGCCATCACCCAGTGGGCCGATTCCGTCAGCGTTTGCCTCAGCAAGGGGCTGTGTGCGCCGGTGGGGTCGGTGTTGGTGGGATCTGCCGACTTCATCCACACCGCCCGGCGCCAGCGCAAACTGCTGGGAGGCGGGATGCGTCAGGCGGGGGTGCTGGCCGCTGCTGGCCTCATCGCCCTAGACACCATGACCCAACGCCTCCAGGAAGACCACGACAAGGCCCAGCGCCTCGCCCAGGGCCTCACCACCATTCCCGGCCTCAGGCTGAACCCGGCCCAGGTGGAAACCAACATGGTCTTTTTCGACCTGGCGGCAGATTTACCCCTCTCCCCCACCGACCTCGTCCAGCGTCTCCAACAGGACTACGGCCTCCACCTCGGGGGGTATCATCACCGCACCCTCCGCGCCGTCACCCACTACTGGATTTCGATGGAGCAGGTGGATCGGCTAATTTCCGCCACACGGGCTATTTGCCAGGGCTGAGCGAGTTTGTGATCTGAACCTTACCCTAAATCCCTCTCCCTTGGGCCGAGGGACTTTGATCCCCTTCCAGCCCCCCTCTCCTGGGAGGAGAGGGGCTGGGGGTGAGGTCTTCCACAGGCTTTGTGAACGACTGAGCCTAGGTGAAGGCGTTGGCCCAGTCCTTGGCCCAGTGGAGATGCTGGTGGACGTCCTCTAGGGTTTGGGCTTCGCTGTAGAGCCGGAGGACGGGCTCGGTGCCGCTGAACCGAATCAGGAGCCAGCTTCCGTCGGCCAGGGTGAGCTTATAGCCATCGATGGCCAGGATATCGACCACCGCTTTTCCGGCCACCGTTTGGGGGGGATCGGTGGCGAGTTCATGGAGCAGTTTGGCCTGGACTTCCATGCTGGCGAGGGGCAGATCGATGCGGTCGTACTCGGATCGGTAGCCGGTTTTGTCCTGAAGCTGGCCGTAGTAGGCACTGAGGTCGAGGCCAGACATCACCACGGCCTCCAGCACGTAGAGGGCCGTCATGAGGTCATCCCGTTCGGGAATGTGGTGGCCATAGCCGATGCCGCCGGATTCCTCGCCGCCGAGGAGCACCTGGGCTTCCTGCATCCGGTCAGCGATGTACTTGTAGCCCACCGGGGTTTGGTACAGATCTAGCCCGTGCAGCTTGGCCACGGCGGGGATCAGATTAGAACCGCTAATGGTCTTCACAATTTCGCCGCTGTAGTGGCGACGCGATTTGAGGTGGTCGATCAGGATGGGAATGAGGACTTGGGAACTGAGGAACTGGCCCTGGCCATCCACGGCGGCGATGCGATCGCTATCCCCGTCAAACACCAGTCCCACCTTCAGTTCGCCCGCTGGGGTTTGGGCCGCCTTCACGGTGTCCAGCAGTTCCCCCAGGTACTTGGGCAGGGGCTCGGGAGGATTGCCGCCAAAGAGCGGATCCCCGTGGTGGTGCAGTTCATGGACGCTGGCTTCCCCCAGGAGCCGGGGCAGTCCCCCCGATGCCGACCCGTACATCACATCGGCAAACACCGTCAGCTTGCCGCTAGCGATGGCGGACTGAATGGCGGCAATATCCACCTCGGCTTGCAGGGCGGCACAGTAATCGGGCCAGGGGTCAAAGCTCGTAATCTGCCCCCTGGGGCCGATGGGGGCCGGGGGATAGGGCAATAGCACCTCCACCTGCTGTGTCACTTCGGGGGACACCGACCCGCCAAAGGCCCCCTTGATTTTGAGGCCCGAGTAGATCGGGGGATTGTGGCTGGCGGTCATCACAATCGCCCCCAGCAGGTTTTGGTGCTTGGCGGCAAAGCTCAAGGCCGGGGTGGGGGCAAAGTCCTGGGCGAGGCGCACCTCAAACCCCTGGGCGGCAATGGCTTCGGCAGCGGTGTGGGCAAACTCGGCGGACAAAAAGCGCCGGTCATAGCCCACCGCCACAGTGCGACTACCCGTTGCATCGCCAAAACGCTGCTGCAACACATGGGCCGCCACCGCCGCCACCGCCGCCACCCGCTCGAAGGTGAAATCGGCGGCAATGATGCCACGCCAGCCATCGGTACCAAACTGAATGGGCTTCGGGGTCGCTGCAATAGGGCCAGAGGACGCTGCCATAACCTACGCTCTCAATGATGATGGGATCAAACAATCGGCGGACCGAAAAATCAGTGGGCCGAAAAATTAGTGAATAGATTGTCTGAGTGTACCCACTGCCCCACTGCGGTGAATAGCCCCCTTCCCGGATGGAATCACGTGTTCCCCCGATCCCCTTGGCCCGAGTCTACTGCCCCGACTCCAGCCCTTGCAGCACGTGGCGGATGGTGAGCAGGGCATTGAGGTCCACAAACCCTTGGCAGCGCCACTGTTGGGTAGTCATCCCGAGGGCCATGGCCGAGGCTTGGGAGGGGTTGCGCAGGAACCGAGGGGAGGTGTTGATATAGACCACCGCACTGCTGACTAGGCGCGGAAACTGCACGGTTTCCGAGTAGGTATCGCTGACAAGGACATTGGCATGGCCGCTGCTGTGGCGGTTGATCCAATCGGCGGCCTGGGCCAGATTCTCCACCCGCTTGAGCAAGACCCGCTTGGCCAAAAGCGGCTGGTGCCAGTCCTGTTCGGCAGCCAGGGGTAGGTCTGGTAGCTCCTGCTGTAGGGCGGCATCGCTCAGCACCTTGACCCCACCATCCCCCAGGAGACGGCAAAGCTGGCCAAGGGCGGCGGTGCTACAGCCCGGATGAACCAAGACCTTTTCCACCGCATTGACGGCATCCGGCTCCCCTCGGTGGCTATCGAGGACGATGGCGGCCACGGCAGCCGCACTCCCGGAGGACGACCAATAGAGGTAACAGTTGCCCATGGCCGTGGGCAACACCGGCACCGCCGCCTGACGCATCACCTGCTTCACTAGGCTGGGCCGTCCGTAGGGAATCACTAAATTCACGCCGGGGTCTTGCACCAGCCAGCATCGGGCCGCATCGCCCGTATCATCGGCCAAGGACAAAATGGCCGTGGGGGAAATATTGTGCTGATCGAGGGCACGGTGGAGCGCCTGCACAATGGCCTGGTTGGTTTGGCTGGCCTCGTTGCCGCCCTTCAGAACCAGCCCGTTGCCCGTGCGTGCGCAAAACCCTGCCATAATGACCGCCAGTTCGGGTAAGGCTTCATAGACAAAGGCCACCACCCCCACGGGCACCACCTGACTATAGCCCGTGGCTTCCTTGGCCCAACGACTGGTGGGTAGGGCATTCAGCCAGCGGGGATCGCCCAGCACCGCCAGCCGCCGTAGGATTTTGCTGGCCACGTGGAGCCGTTCTGGGGTGAGCTTCAGCCAGTCCAGAACCAGGTCTGGAACCGCCATCTCTAGGCTGGCTTCGAGGTCAAGGGTGTTGGCCTCTAGAATATCGTTCTGGGCCGCCTCAAGCTGGTGGGCCATGGCTTCCAGCAGGCGACCTTGGGCCTCCACCCCCGCCAGCCAGAGCCCGTATCCTGCCTGGGCCACCTCCCCCACCGCCACCCTGAGTTCCTCTTGGGATGCTGGGATAATCATGGTGTTAGCGACGAGAGGCCAACCAGAAGACTACCCCCAGGGGGGCTAAGGCGGTTAGGGTGATGACGAGGTGGATTAGGGTTCTGGTGCCCTGGGGAGACTGGACGGTGGCCAGCAGCAGGAAAAAGGCCATCAGCACCACGGAGGTCATCACCAGCAGTGAGGGATAGCTGAGGTTGAGGGTGGATCGATCTAGCCGCCACTGTTCTCCTGTCCAGCGCCATGCGCGTTTGTAGGGGTAGTGGGTGGAAAGTTGCTCCATGACGTAACCGTCCTCCTGTAGGACGAAAATGTGCTGACAGCGATCACATCCAAAGGCCTCGGTGAGGGTGATGGGCTGTAGGTGGCCACTGCGGCGACAGGGGCAAGGGTAACTGGACTGGTGATCAATCTTCTGGCTTTTGTAGGTGCGCACAATACCCTAGAGGCTTAGCTCAGAATGCTTGGCTCAGACAGAAAGGGGGATAAACCCTTTTATTTTGACATAGGCCATGCTGACTAGGGGCCTTGGGATACCTTAACGAACTCGTCCTAGGAAGACAACCGGACAGACCTGTGCCCATGGCCCACCGGTGCTCTGCGGCTGGCGGTTCGGTCTTCTCTCCTGTAGAATGGGGCGATTCTAATGCAATTCTGTTTAACATAGTCATTCAAGAGATCCATCCCAGCGCCCCCAAACCCTGCTGAATCGCCTAGTTTTTGGCAAGGCCCCGTTTTCCGCCCGTTCCCTAGCGCCCTAGCCCCTCGGCAAACGAGATAAACCCGACATGACCTTAGACAAATACCGTCTCCGATCAGACTTCCTGGGCACCCAGGTGATCACCCGCAACTCTGGCCAGCGCCTTGGCATTGTCAGTCAGGTTTGGGTCGATGTGGATCAGCGGGAAGTGGTTGCCGTGGGGCTACGGGAAAATATGATGTCCAGCCTGGTGTCTGCGCCGCTGCAAATCATGCCCCTCAGCAGCATTCGCCAAATTGGGGATGTCATCCTCGTCGATGATGACACGGTGTTGGATGACGAGGTCAGCCTTGCACCCTACAGCACCCTGGTGAACTGCGAAGTGATCACCGAAACCGGAGAACCCCTAGGCCGGGTGCGGGGCTTTAAGTTTGATGTCACCAATGGCCGCCTAGAAACGATTGTGGTGGCCTCCTTCGGCTTGCCCCAAATCCCCGACCAGGTGATCAGTACCTACGAACTGTCTATGGATGAGGTGGTCAGCAGCGGCCCGGATCGACTGATCGTATTTGAAGGGGCCGAAGAAAAAATGGTGCAGATCAGCGTTGGCCTGCTAGAACGCCTGGGCATTGGCAGCGCCCCCTGGGAACGCGCCACGGACAGCGAGTACATCATGCCCGTTTCCACCTCCAATCAGTTGCCCTCCGGCGTCCAAGCTCCGGCGGAGTTCACCAAGGCCCGCACCCCCGCCACCGAGGAACGCTGGAGTGAGGACGACTGGGGCGAGCCGGAACTGGTGGAGGAGCCCGTAGCCCGTGTCCAGGCCGCTGAAACCTATCGTGCCGTTAGCCTAGACAGCAACTGGGATGAGCCTGCCGCCACCGCCCCGCCCCCCTCCTATGACGTGCGCGATGCCGACTACCAGGAGGTCACGGAGGAACCTTGGTCTGAGGAACCCGAGGAAGAACCCTACACCCCCACCCCCATCAATATTCCCCAGAAGAAAAAAGTCACGGAATACGAGGAGGAACTCGATTACTAAGCCCCCTCGTCCTGCCCTTGGGCCATGGTTCCCCGTGATTGCCTGGCTCTGTGCCCTGGCGTTTGGTTTCTATGCCGCCAGCCCCGGCCACGCCTTCACCCTTCAGTGTCAGGCCCCAGATTCTGCTTCCTCCGTCGCCCACTGCCAAGTGGATCGGGGGCGACGACTGGGCGGATTGCCGGATCAACACACCGAGATTACCTGGACGACCTTCACCCTCACCTCTCACCTCTGTGACAACACCCCCCAAGGCGGGGTGAGGTTTTGCCATCGCGTCACCCTGCTCGGCGATCCCCCCCTGGCGCTGCCCGAACTGCGCACCCCCCTCGCGGCGGAGGTGGTGTCCCAGCAACTCCGGCAGTTTTTGGCCGGAGGACAAGGGCCAGCCACCCTGGCCTGGACGGCCCCTCGTCCCCTCACCGAGACCCTCCAGACACTCGCCCTCGCCCTCCTGCTGGCGGTCACAGCCTGGGGACTTACTCCTAGGCCACGGGCCACCCCACCCCTCGCCCCTGATGAGTCTGACCCCAACCCCTGATACTCCGCCTAGGTGGCCGTTTCTCCACGGGGCAAGGCCGATCTTAACCAACTCCCTCAGTAAGCCATGGGCACCACTTCCCCAGGGTCAATCCACGCTGGATCCCGTCTACCCGAGGGGCCAGGTTGCTTTCGTTGTGGATGCTGGGGCTGAGCCTGCCCGGGTTTGTCTATCCAGCCATCAAGATTTCATAACCTTCATCAAGACATCCACCTGTCAAGCCCTCTGGCCAGAAAACATTACAAAAGTTTTTGTATAGATGAGCTTTCCCCAGGGGTTTCCCCATGTTTTCCACAAAACTTAGGGGTTTATCCACAGGAAGTCACGAATTGACGGGCTTGAGGGCCAGCCTGTGGAAAAGCGAAGGTGAGGTCTGACGGAAGGACTATTTTGCCCAGCATGGCCATGGCCTCTCCCCCCCAACCCGTCAAACCCTGATTACGTCGTCGGCCACGGTTTTCGCTAGCGCAAGTCTGGCGGATAGGCAAGATTGACAGGGCTGGGGGAGTTGGGCAGAATGATGCGACTGGAAACATGATGCGCCCCAGCGGAGTGGCCATCCCCGATTAAGGATTGATGCCCAATGGGATGGTAAGTGAGGCCCAAACGCTGGTGTAGCGCGGCTTTGCTGTGTCTTGGAATCACCGAATCCTAAGACCATGACCGAGAGCGCCCGAGGTCAATCACCCCGATGCCAAGGGGTAGGGTACCCTGGCCCCGTCTATGTTTCTCTCCCCCCGTTCGCCACAGTTCATTGTCTCCGAGGAGGAACCGCCTGTGATCCCCAACTCTTCCACCGAAACCCGCGTTAGCCTATTAGCCGAAATTCCTGAAGAACTCCATGATGCCCTGCAAACCTACCTCGCTAGCCATGCCAACTGGAGCCAACATCGGGTCTTTTGCGCTGCCCTGTCCCTGTTTTTGATGCAAAACGGCCACTGTGGTCGCGAGGTAAATCGCATCTATCTCGATTCCCTCTTTGACTACGCCAGCTAGGTCATGGATGCGGCCACCCAAGCCCGCCCATGAAGAACCCGCCTGCCGAGATTTATCGGAACAGGCGGTTTTTTTAGGCTCCATCTACGATGGCTAAGTTGGTGGCTTAAATATTCCCTAGTCTTTAATCGACCCAGCCAATGTCGGCATCGGAGAGCATGGGGTTGGGTTGGTCAGACTGGGGCGTATAGGTGGGAACGCCACGCACGTAACCGGGCTGGGCTGGCCCTGGGCTGGGCTGGCGCGGAATAATATCTCCCCCGGAGCGGCGGGGTAGGGCTGGGCGGATGGGGGCGGTTGCGGCGGGAGCAGGGGCGGGGGCCGACAACAAAATTGTGGCCTTAGCCTCTGCTAGGGCTTCCTCCGTTTCCTGAAGGGAATCTGTCTTGGCCTTGAGATCGGCCTGGGCTTGATCGAGGCTGTCGGTGAGTTCAAATAGGCGACTCTGCTGGGCCGCGAGATCTTCCTGAAGTCCCTGGACAATTGTTTCGAGGTCAGCCTTTTCCCGCTGAACGGCGGCTAGAGTGGCCGCTAACTCTGCCGCCGTAGGCCCGTTAGATGGAGTAACGCTAAGAGCCGAATCGGCGGTTTCGTCCGATGGGGGCGGTGGGCTGATCTGATGACTGGGCTGAACAGTCGTTTCACGTTGCGCCGGAGATCGTCTGGTTCCTTTGGTTGACGTCCCCTTGGGTGTCTTGGCGCGGCTGCTTGCGGTTTTACGGCGACTCTGAATGGGCGGACGGGCCGTTTCTCCCTCAGGGGCCGAAGTCGTTTCATCAGATGGATTCGCTGGCGCAGGAGCCTCCCCCAGCGTGTCGGCCTTACTGGCTTCTTCTTTTAACAGGTCGGAGAGGCGTTTCTTGGTCATGGTCTTTTCCAGAGGATTACTTCCAGTCTCGCTGTATTTCTTCCGCCACCCGATGGTAGTCTGACCGGGCTTCTTGGGCATTTTTGCCCCGCCACTGCAACACCGGAACCCCATCGAGGGCGGCTCGTTCGTGGGCTTTATAGGTCCGAATAAAGGCGTGGCAGGCCGGGATATTGAGTTCCAGCAGGGTGTTTTGGGCCTCAAGGGCTTCGGCCAAGCTGCGGGAATCTACTTTTGTCAACAATACTCGATGGGCTACCCCCCTAGGGGCTACCGCTTCATTGACTGTAGTAATTAGGGCGGTTAAATCCATCGGAGCCGGGGGGGTGGGCAGCAAAACGTAGTTGGCCACGGGGATGACCGCTGCTAGGGCCGCTGAATTCAGGGCGGGTGGCGTGTCCACAATCACCAAATCGTACTGCCGTAGGTTGGGTAACTCGCTCAGGTGGGCTGGATCCTGTGCCTGGGTCACTTCAAACCCTAGGGCTGTGGGGCTACGATTCGTCCACCACAGGGCCGATCCCTGAGGGTCGGCATCCACCAACAGCACCGACTGGGTTTCGGCATAGATGGCCGCTAGGTTAACGGCGGTGGTAGTTTTGCCCACGCCTCCCTTGCCGTTCAAAACAACCAGAACAATGGTGCGGTTGGGGGATTTGGCCTTAGCCAATGCGGTGTCCTCCTGGGGCAATACTGATGGGACTGGATGGCATAGTAGTCTAAGGGGGCGATCTTCGGCTAGGGGACGTTAGGTTTTTGGGGTAGGGGCGAGGTCTCCTCGCCCTTCAGCCTTGGGCCAATATCGCGGTCAATTCTGTTGAGGGGGCCAACGGGGGGATTAGATCGGACAGGGAGCCCCTTCCCCTACGGTTGGGGATTGACGGAATTGGCCAAAACCACAGCGGACTGCATTCCAAAGAACACAGTCCGCTGTGGATATCCTAGCCTTGTCCGGCCCCCCTCTCCCACGGGAAGAGGGGTTGGGGAGAGGGGACTCTAGCAATCGTAGTAGAGGGCCAGTTCGTAGGGGTGGGGACGCAGGCGCATGGGGTTGACTTCGTTGTCGAGCTTGTACTCGATCCAGTTACTGATGAAGTCTTCGGTGAACACGCCGGTGCTGGTGAGGAATTCGTGATCCGCTTCCAGGGCCTTGAGGGCATCTAGCAGAGAGCCGGGGGTGGACGGAATCTTGGCGAGTTCTTCGGGGCTGAGGTCGTAGATGTCCACATCCAGCGGATCGCCGGGATCGATCTGGTTCTTGATGCCGTCGATACCCGCGCAGAGCATGGCGGCAAAGGCCAGGTAGGGGTTGGAGGTGGCATCGGGGCAGCGGAACTCCAGACGCTTGGCCTTGGGGTTGTCGCCGGAAAGGGGAATCCGCACGGAGGCGGAACGGTTGCCCTGGGAGTAGGCCAGGTTCACCGGAGCCTCGAAACCGGGCACCAGCCGCTTGTAGGAGTTGGTGGTGGGGTTGGTCAGCGCCAGCAGAGCGGGGGCGTGCTTGAGGATGCCGCCGATGTACCACAGGGCCATCTGGCTCAGTCCGGCGTAGCGATCCCCGGCAAACAGGGGTTGGCCGTTGCCCCAGATGGACTGGTGGGTGTGCATCCCAGAGCCGTTGTCGTTAAATAGAGGCTTGGGCATGAAGGTAACGGTTTTCCCGTACTTCTTGGCCACGTTCTTGATGCAGTACTTATAGATCATCAGCCAGTCGGCAGCTTCTACCAACTTGCCGAAGCGGATGCCCAGCTCGCACTGACCCCCGGTGGCCACTTCGTGGTGGTGCTTCTCGATGGGCACCCCCAGTTGGGCCATGGTCAGCAGCATTTCGCTCCGCATGTCTTGTGAGGTGTCGGTGGGAGCGACGGGGAAGTAGCCCTCCTTGTAGCGGGGTTTGTAGGCCAGGTTGCCGCCCTCTTCAACGCGCCCGGTATTCCAGCGGCCTTCCACGCTGTCTACGTAGTAGTAGGCGGAGTGCTCGTTTTGGTCGAAGCGCACGTCGTCGAAGATGAAGAATTCCGCTTCGGGGCCAAAGAAGGCGGTGTCGCCAATGCCCGTGGACTTCATATATTCGATGGCCTTGGTGGCAATGGCGCGGGGGCAGCGGGAATAGAGTTCCCCGGTACGAGGCTCTTGGATCGTGCAGATCATGCTCAGGGTGGGGTGAGCCATGAAGGGGTCGATCCAGGCGGTGTCAGGATCGGGCACCATCATCATGTCAGATTCGTTAATAGCCTTCCAGCCCCGGATGCTGGAACCATCGAATGCCACGCCATCGGTGAAGCTGCTCTCATCGATCTGGCTCTTGTGCAGGGTGAGGTGT
The DNA here is from genome assembly GCA_023264315.1 of Nodosilinea sp. BSH.14. Classification (GTDB taxonomy): domain Bacteria; phylum Cyanobacteriota; class Cyanobacteriia; order Phormidesmidales; family Phormidesmidaceae; genus Nodosilinea. The sequence goes on along the minus strand of JALQST010000006.1, from coordinate 15,135 downwards.
TGCCAAATCCCTGGCATATCGATGAATTTCAGATCAATTAACTCAATCCCTTCATCCTCAATTTTCTTTAGGATGTCTGCTGGGGTTGCCATGAACTACTCCTTAACCTCTACAAGCGTGGAAATGTGTAGTAAACCAGTGCTGTGAGCCCCTCAGGGAGACTTGGTGCTGGCAGAGAGCGTTTCCTAACGGCCAAGCTGGCGATGCTCAACCCACCCCAGAACGCGAACTCCTATGGCTAAGCCAAAGCGCACCACGTTGCAGGGTTACTGCCACAGCATTGATTCATCTGCCCCATCCTATGGATAGGGGTACGCTCGTTTTGTATCAGGAACTACTCTTTGTTATGGGATGACAACAAATCAATCTTTCCTTATCCCAGAAAATTGGCGCTGCGGGGGCGAAACCGGAAAAATCGTAACGATATATCGACAACTAACGGGGCCAAGCGACACGGTTTTGATATCACTGGATCCGGGCAGATACGCCGAGATGCCAATCGTCGAGTATTCCGATACTGTGGCTCAGCCCAAGACAACCGCTCTTTCTAGACCTAGATTTCAGCCGTGACCGGCGGGCTGTGAGGGGATGCCGTTGGCTTTCCGTAGCGAAATATGTGCTTTTGTAACAATTCCCTCACATAGAGCCCCCTGGAACGGACTGGGACCACTTGGGGGATAAACCCCCGTGGTAAACTTTCACGAGAATCAGACTTGCCTAAGCGCGGTAAATATCCCCCTTGTAAAGCGCCGAGTCGGGTTTGAATAAAATCATTGCTGTTTGTCCAGTGAGAGTTGGGAGATACAATCCATGCGGGATGCCGTAACGACGCTGATCAAGACCTACGACAACACAGGGCGCTACCTCGATCGCGACGCCCTTAGCTCTATCAAGTCCTACTTCGATAGCGGTATGGATCGGGTAAAAGCGGCAGCCGTCATCAGTGCCAACGCCTCAGAAATTGTGAAGGCTGCTGGTGCTACCCTGTTCGCCCAAGTTCCTGAGCTAATCCGTCCCGGTGGCAACGCCTACACCACCCGTCGCTACGCCGCCTGCCTGCGCGACATGGACTACTACCTCCGCTACGGCAGCTATGCCCTCGTCGCTGGCGATGCTGACCTGCTGGATGAGCGTGTGTTGGCGGGTCTACGCGAAACCTACAATTCCCTGGGCGTGCCCATCGGCCCCACCGTCGTTGGCATCCAAATCATGAAAGATATCGTTAAGGCCAAGGTGGCTGAAGCGGGCGTGGCTGATCCCAGCGTGGTGGATGCCCCCTTCGACTACATGTGCCGCGAATTCAGCGAACTGAGCGTCTAGGCCCAGACTCGCAGAACTGACTCATTCTCGAATCAAGGCATGGCTGGTCGGTAGACGGTCATGCCTTTGTTGTGTCTGTGGTTGGGGATAAAATGGCGTTGGCCCTTGGGATAGATTTCGGCACCTCTGGGGTGCGGGCGGCGGCGGTGGATGGTCGGCGGCGGGAGATCTGGGCCTACCGCATCGACTATGGGAATCAGCCGCAATCCTATGAAGCTTGGCAAAGGGCTCTGTTTGCCGTCCTTGCAGCCCTACCCTCACACCTCACACCCCAGATTGAGCGCATTGCCCTGGATGGCACCTCTGGTACAGTGCTGCTATGCGATGGCCAGGGACAGCCCCTTGCCCCGGCCCTGATGTACAGCGATGGCCGAGGGAAATCGGCATTACCGCAGGTGAAAGCCCTTGTCCCTGCAGATAGTCCGGCCTGTAGCGCCACGTCCAGCTTGGCTAAATTACTGTGGTGGCAAACGCCCCTGTCGCCCGACCTTTGGCACCAGGGGCGATATGTGTTGCACCAAGCCGACTGGCTCAGCGCCCACCTGCACGGACGCTGGGGTATCAGCGACTATCACAACAGCCTGAAGCTGGGCTACGACCCGGGCCTACTGGCTTACCCCGATGCCATGCTTGGACAATCCTGGGCATCCTTACTGCCAAAGGTATTAAAACCAGGGCAGGTTGTCGGACAAGTCACAGCGGATATCGTGCAGCGGTTTGGCTTGTCGTCCCAGTGTGAGGTTGTGGCAGGAACCACCGACAGTATCGCCGCCTTTTTGGCCAGTGGCGCTTGCCAAGTGGGGGAGGGCGTCACCTCTCTTGGATCCACCCTGGCGATTAAGCTCCTCAGTGCCCAGCGGGTAGAGGCCAGTGAATACGGGATTTACAGCCACCGCCTGGGGAATTACTGGCTGGCGGGAGGCGCGTCCAATACCGGTGGGGCCGTGCTGAAGCAGTTTTTTGACGCCGATACCCTGACCAGCCTCAGTCACCAGATTGACCCTAGCGCAGCGACGGACTTGGACTATTACCCGCTGCTCCAGCCGGGAGAACGCTTTCCCATCAACGATCCCCACCTGCCCCCCCGGCTTACCCCGCGTCCTGCCGATGATGTGGCCTTTCTCCACGGGCTGCTATTGGGGATCGCCCGCATCGAACAACGGGGCTACGATTTGCTCACTCAACGGGGGGCGTCTTCTTTGGAACGGGTCTACACCGCTGGTGGTGGGGCGAAAAATTCCACCTGGACGACGATCCGAGAACATCTGCTGCAAGTGCCCATAAAAATAGCCCCCTCAACCGAGGCGGCTGTGGGGGCGGCCTATCTGGCCCAGGGGGGAAGCAGCCCATTCAGTGCTGCCTCGTCAACCTGAGCTTACAGGTCAAACTGGTTGCCCCGACGGTATTGCAGGTAGGCCGCCACAAACAGACCCGCCAGCGTTACCGGAATTAGCCCCAGAACAATGCCACTTAGCAACGGCTCAACCACGGTCGAACTCCTTAACACTCGATACAGCAACAACGTGAGCCTATCATACCATTTGGCTTTGGTTGGATTGGGGGAGTCGGGAGTCGGGAGCGATCACCGTGCTAGGTCAGCAATGCTCAGGTTGGCTCGTCTCCATTCGCCTTGAGCTTGTCGAAAGGCGTGACTCCGCTGGGCTGCGACGGTTCGACAGGCTCACCGCTCAGCCCGAACGGTACATCCTTCACCGAGCGATATCATCTTCCCTGAAACGCATCATCCTGAGAATTGCTGATCCTAGGTGGTGTATTCGGCGTTGATTTTCACGTAGTCGTAGCTGAGGTCGCAGCCCCAAGCTTGGCCAAAGCCGGGGCCATCGCCGATGGACACCTGGATGGCGACGGTGTCGGTTTTGAGGTAGTCGCCTTGGCTGGCCTGGGTGAGGTAGGCACTGGCGGCGGGGCGGTCAAAGGTAAGGGGTTGGCCGTGTTCCATCAGCAGGAAGTCGCCCAGTCGCACCCGCAGGTCGGCTTGGTCGAAGGTGACGCCAGCCCGTCCGGCGGCGGCGGCGATGCGGCCCCAGTTGGGGTCGTGGCCAAAGATGGCGGACTTGACCAGGGAGGATCCGGCGATGGTGCGGGCCACTTGGTTGGCGGCGGCTTGGTTGACGGCCCCGGAGACGGTGACTTCAATTAAGCAGGTAGCCCCTTCGCCATCGCGGGCAATGGACTTGGCCAGGTATTGGCACACGGCGGTGAGCATGGCCTCTAGCTGCTCGGCCTCTGGGCCTTCGTCGGTGATGGCGGGGGTGCGGGATTCGCCATTGGCCAGGGCGATGAGGGAATCGTTGGTGCTGGTGTCGCCATCGACGGTGATTTGGTTAAAGCTACGGTCGGCGGCGCGGCGCAGCATATCCTGCCACAGGGTGGGGGAAACCGTGGCATCGCAGGTGACGAAGGAGAGCATGGTGGCCATGTTGGGGTGAATCATCCCCGACCCCTTGGCGATGCCGCCGATGCGTACCGGGCGGTCATGGAGGATAGTCTCCATGGCGATGGTCTTGGGCACCAGGTCGGTGGTGATGATGGCGGACGCCGCCGCATCGGAATCCTTGGGCGAGAGGGCCTGCACCAGGTTGGGGATGCCCGCCTTAAGCTGATCCATTTTGATCCGCTGGCCAATCACCCCCGTTGAAGCAATCAGCACGGCATCGGCGGAAATGTTCAGGGCAGCCGCGAGGGTTTCGGCACTGTCCACCGTGTCCACCCAGCCCTGGTTGCCCGTGCAGGCATTGGCCTGTCCGGCGTTGACCAGAATGGCGCGGCTGCTGGAGCGGGATTCTAGGCGCTGGCGGCAATAGTCCACACAGGCGGCGCGGACGTGGCTGGTGGTAAATACCCCCGCCGCAATGGCATCGCATTCGGAATAAATGAGGGCCAAATCGGGCGCACCGGAGGGCTTCAGCCCCGCCGTAATGCCCGCCGCCTGAAAACCCTTGGGAGCCGTGACGCCGCCCTCAATGATCTGCCACTCCGCCATTGCCGTTTTCCCCTGTGGATGGTGGTTTGCAGGGGATTATACCAAGCCCCCGTCCTGGGGATGCTTACCCGACTACCTATTTCCCAATCCCGTCCTATTCCCAGTCGGCGGCGTATTGCAGCAGCAGGGGCGGCAGCTTGATCTCAGCGGGGGTGCGGTGGCGGGCCTCAAACACCCCGACAATCTCCTTTGGCCCGGGGTTGCCCTTGGCCTGTCCGGTAATGCCGCAGGCGATCACCACGGCACAACAGCCCTGGCTGGCCTGCTGCCATTGGTGCCACTGGCTCAGCAGGCGTTGATCGGGGCCGGGGCCGCTTTCATACTCCGCAAACAGATGCAGCTCGCCATCGCCCGTTTGGATCAACCCCAAGTCAAAGTGAATGCCGCTGAAGGGATCGCTGCCCGGATTGAAGCACACGGCCTGCACCCCCTGGGCCTGTTGGAGGTGTTGAATCAGGGTCTTGGCCTTGGGGCGCGAGGTTTGAATCACCACCACGGGCAGGGTGGGCTGGTCGGGGAGGGGGCCATCGGCGTGATCGGCGTAGGCTACGATGGGATCGAGTTTGGCAAACTCTAGCCAGGTGCGCTTAAACTGGGTCAGCCAAATCAGCGCCCCCTCCGGCACATAGTCGTCCCGCAGCACCGGGAAGGTGGAGTCACCGTCCTCGTCGTCGCCAATGGCGGTTTCCGTCTGTTCCAGCAGTTCCGTCGTTACCTCCGGCAGGGTTTTCACCGTTACCTTGAGGGCTGGAGCACTGCTTTTTTCTGGGTTTGGGATGCGATAGCTGCCCTTGAGATCGGGGTAGGGCGGCTTCTCCAACCGCGTCCGATGCTTCGTCAAAAACCGCTGGAGCGCTTCCATCGCCACCAGGAAAATGGCCCCTTCTTCGTCGGCCAATTGGCTCCGCAAGCCCTCCAGGGGATGGATGCTGCCAAAGATGGGCTCCACCGCATCGGGGGCCGCGTTGGCCCAGCCCAGGGCGGCAAAGGGGCCGCTAGGGGGAGAATCCTCCAGCAGCTCAAAGTTCACAAATAGGCAGTCTTGCTCTAGAAAGGCCTCCTGCATTTGCTTGGGCGACTGTTGCCCCATCAGCACCCGCTCCCGAAATTGCTTCAGGGAGGCGAGGGAACGGTACATCAGCAGACCATACTCCACGCCGCCCATGCCCAACACCGATACGTAGAGGGTTTCAATGTCCCAGGCGTTTAATTCAATGGCGATCACCTGCTGCTCATTCAGGCTGTGCCAGGGGCCTAGCTCCCAGATGTCCATGGCTTTATCGATCATGGCCTCGCTGTAGCGGTCAGGCAGTTCTGCCTCTTCCATGCTGCCCGATTGCTGAAGGGCGTTGAACAATTCGTCAATCAGCGGCAGTTCGGGGGCATAGTCCACCTCAATATCCAGCCCCTGAATCGCCCCCCGCAGGTAAAACTGAATCTCGCGATCTCGCACCACAATTTTCTTGGGTCGGGCCGGGGGCAGCGCACTCTGGGGCGATTCGATGGCCTGGAGCAGCGTCCGCACGATGGGTTCATAGCCGCTGCTGGAGGGCACCATGGTGATGCCGCGCACCGTTCCCTGGCCGCTGTCTACCCAGAGAATGCAATCGCTATGTTCCCGATCTCCATTGCGGTTCCAGGGGTTCGCGTCCTCCTCCACCAATCCGCCCATGGGTCGCCGATCTCCCTCCCACACGGTGGCCATTCGGGGCAATTGCTTCAGGCGGTCGATGGTAATCCGGTTCAATCGAGTCATGGACGAGGATGCTCAAGGGGGAGAAAGGTTAAGGATAACAAGCTGAAGGGGGTGCCCCAGTGGCCGGGAAGCCCATAGGCAAAAGGCAACGGTCGGCATAGAGGGGTTTAATGGCAATCTCCGACGCCAGAGGCCCGCCCGCCCACCATTGATGAGAGCCTCAGAGTAAACTATAGAAACTTCTCGGTAAAACCGCGAAGGTCGGCCCTCAAAAGTGTTAGATTTCAAAACATTTTTGGTCAATTTTTGGGGCCAAAGGACTTTTCCCATGGGTTGCCCCAGGATTAGCCGCTAGAATAGTTAGTCACTAACCCTTAGCGGCCACGCCAAGTCTGCGGCCACGGTTCTTAGCCGAAGATTCGTCGAACGTTCTTAGTCGAAAGGTTGTCATGGCACAGGTCTCCGAACAAACCCGAGGCATTCTACTCTCCGAAACGGCGCTGAAGCACGTCAAGGCGCTCCAACAGCAGCAGGGAGGAAAGGCCCTCTGTCTGCGGGTGGGGGTGCGCCAGGGCGGTTGCTCCGGCATGTCCTACACCATGGATTTTGAAGACCCCAGCAACATCAACGAACACGACGAAGTCTACGACTATGACGGGTTTCAGGTCGTCTGCGACAAGAAGAGTCTGCTCTATCTCTATGGGCTCATGCTCGACTACAGCGACGCTCTGATTGGCGGTGGCTTCCAGTTCACTAACCCCAACGCCAGCCAGACCTGCGGCTGTGGCAAATCCTTTGGGGCCTAACCTTCAAATACCATGACCCAAACCGTTGAATCCCTGTTCGATGCGGCCATTGAGCGCTATAAAGCGGGGGAAGATCCCGCTGAGTTGATTCCTGTTTTTAAGGAAATTTGTGATCGCGCCCCCAAAAGTGCGGCGGCCTGGGCCTGTCTGTCCTGGCTGTATTTGCTGACCGACAAACCCAATTCCGCCCTCAAAGCCGCCCAAAAGTCCGTCAAGCTCAGCCCCCAGGATCCCCAGGGCCGCGTGAACCTGGCGGTAGCCATGCTCGATGTGGGCAAACCGGGCGTGCGCCAACACGTTGAAATTGCCGGACAGGTGATGGCCGTGGCGGAAGAACTGCGCACCGAAGTGCTGCAAAACATCGAAGACGGGCTCACCCGCAAACCCGACTGGGCCAGCCTAGCCCGGGTCAAAGCCTGGTTGGCCTAGGGAATCCTGGTCCAAACTACCGCTGGGCCAAGTCAATTTAGCCTTCCCAAATCCCATAAAAAACAACCGGGGCGAGGAAACCTTCGCCCCGGTTGTTTTAGGCAGGCTTAACCGATGCGCAGCAATTCCACGTCAAAAATGAGGGTGGCATTGGGAGGAATCACCCCACCCGCTCCCCGGGCTCCATAGCCCAGTTCCGAGGGAATCACCAGCTTGCGTTGGCCACCCACGCGCATGGTGCCGACCCCCTCATCCCAGCCCTTAATCACCTGGCCGACGCCAATCTGGAAGGTGAAGGGACGCCCCCGATCCCGGGAACTGTCAAACTTGGTGCCATCTTCCAGGGTGCCCGTGTAGTGCACCGTGACCCGTTGGCCCGTTTGGGGCATCGCTCCGGTGCCCTCCACAATATCCACGTATTGGAGGCCAGAGTCCGTCGTTACCAGCGTTTCGTCACTCATAGGAGAAGGGGTTTCCGAAGCATCAAGGATCAGGTCTGCCGCCGCCTGGGCGATTTGAACAGGGGGATGAGGAACAGCGGGCGCGGCTTCCACCACGGGGGCAGCGGTGAGGTTGGCCGCCACGGCGTCCTGGCCGTTGGGGACAAACTGGGCCACCAGCAGCACTACGCAGCAGGCCGCTAAAATTCCTAAACTGATTAAGATCTCTCGCACAATCTTGCTCCCATGGCTAGCGTATGGCAACGATCATATAGCAAAGCCAGCCCAGCCTTGCCCGAACCGCTGCCACCCCAGGGGCATCTGGGGATCCACCCCTGGCCCTGGATCGGCGAGGGGAAGTCCTGTTCCGCCGCCGTCGCCTATGAACTCCGTCGATCTTGCCTTTTTGCCCGCCACGACCCAAGCCGCCTTGATTCGTCAGCGCCAGGTATCCCCCCTAGAATTGGTGGAGATTTACCTGAAGCGGATTGATCGGCTGAATCCAGCCTTAGGAGCCTACGTCGCGGTGATGGCCGACCAAGCCCTAGCCGACGCCAAGGCCAAGACAGAACAGGTGATGACCACCGACCCTACCGATTTGCCGCCCCTGTTTGGGGTGTCGGTGTCGGTGAAAGACCTGAACTCGGTGGCGGGGGTGCCCTGCGCCTACGGCATCAACGCGGCCCGGGAACGCATCGCCAGCCATGATGACTACATTGTGACCAAACTGCGACGGGCGGGGCTGGTGATCCTCGGCAAAACCGCCACTTCCCAGATGGGATCCCTGCCCTACACCGAGCCCCCCGGCTTCCCCCCGGCCCGCAATCCCTGGAATCTGGACTATACCCCGGGGGGATCTAGCGGTGGCGGAGCGGCGGCCCTGGCAGCGGGGTTGTGCGCCCTCAGCCAAGGCTCTGATGGCGGCGGTTCCCTCAGGGGGCCAGCCTTCTGCTGTGGCCTGGTGGGCATGAAGGCTACCCGGGGGCGGGTGAGTTTTTCCCCGGTGGGAGAACGGCTGAATGGGCTGGCGGTGAATGGCCCCCTAGGCCGTACCACCGCCGATGCCGCCGCCCTGTTAGATGCCCTCAGCGGCTATGAACTGGGGGATCCCTATTGGTTGCCCGACCCTGACCCCAGCTTTGGGGTGGGACTAGAAACCCCACCGTCGTCCCTGCGTATCGGCTATGTCACGCGCCTAGACCCCATTGGTGACGCCGATCCCGTCTGTCGGCAGGCGGTCTATGAAGCGGTACAGCGGGTGGAGGACTTGGGCCACACCGCCGAGGAAGTCACCTTTCCCAATCTGGACGAGTTAATCGATCCCTTTACCGTGGTGTGGCAGTGCGTTCTGGCGGAGGCTGGGATTCCGTGGATTGTTCTGGAAAAACTGAACCGCTGGCTCTCCTGGAGAGCTTGGCGCATGAACAGCGGCGCTTACCTGCGGGCCGTGTCGAAGTTGCAACAGGTATCCCGCGATATTGTCCGCTTTTGTGCCCCCTACGATGTCCTGATTTTGCCGGTGTTTATGCACCCAACGATTCCCGTGGGGGCATGGAAATCCCTCTCCTCTCCCCAAATCCTAGAGAAGGTGATCCACTGGGTGGCCCCTTGCCCACCCTTCAACGCCAGCGGCCAGCCGTCCCTGGCGATCCCCACCGGATTTTCTCCCCTGGGGCTGCCCGTAGGGGTGCAGTTGGTGGGGCGTCCCGCCGCCGAAGCCACCCTGTTTGCCCTCGCTCACCAGATTGAAACGGCCTATCCCTGGCACCACCACCGCCCTCCCCTGGTGGATCAGTAAAGGGCGGGGACGGACGGTTGGGGCCTAGGGCTGGGGCCAAGTTGCCCATGGCTATGCATGGGTGCCCTAGTTTTGCTAGAATAATCTCAGCAATTCTTAATACTTTGCTCTGTTGTGATCTGCATCCTCCTCCTCGGTGATGTGGGTCACGATTTTACGGTCGGAATATCACTGCAAGGGGGTCTTTTTCCTTAGATAGTAAGTCTATCGAGACGCACCCTTTCGCCATGGCCACCCTGCTCCTTTCCGCTTCAGTCGCTTCCGGTGCAGCCGCCCCTCGGCCCTCGCTGCCGCTCTATGTCTCCCGCATTGCCACCGCTATCGCCGCCCTCGTGGGGGTTTGGGCGATGGCCAGCCAAAACGCCTCCAGCCAAATGCCCGGTTTGGACGATGGCACCTACCTCTATGGAGAATCCCCCGTTGCCGACACCGTGGGGGCCACCTACTTTGTCTTTGAGGTCTCGGGCACCCACCTAACGGGGGCCGCGTACCAAGTTGCCTCATCCTTTGATTGCGTCTATGGCACCGTTACGCCCAGCGCCCTGGATCTCACCCTGGTGGATGCCTACGACCAAACCCCATGGTCCCACCGCGTCGCCATCCTCCCGGGGGAAACCACCGTAGCGGGCCTAAACGGCGGCGTTCCCCAACCCCAGCTAGAGGGCCTGAGCCCCATCGCCACCCTCTCGCCCCTGGATTACGACCTGCTTGCGGCCTGTCGGGTGCCCTAGATCCATCTCGACCGTGCCAGCCCAGCTAGGACCGGTATTATACGGGTATTGTCCGGTCGAGGCCCGTCGCTATGTCCACCGATTCCACCACGGCCCTTGTGCTCCAGGCGCTTCAGTTTGCGGCCCTCAAGCACCGAGATCAGCGGCGCAAAGATGAGGTAGCCTCCCCCTACGTCAATCACTTGATTACCGTGGCCCATCTGTTGGCCACTGTAGGCGGGGTGACGGATCCCATTACCCTGATGGGTGGCATTTTGCACGACACCCTCGAAGACACGACCACCACGCCAGCGGAACTTGAAGCGGCCTTTGGCGCGGAGGTCTGCCAGGTGGTGCAGGAAGTCACCGACGACAAAAGCCTGCCCCGTTCCGAGCGCAAGCGCCTGCAAATTGAACACGCCCCCCACCGTTCTCCCCAGGCTCGCCAGATCAAACTGGCCGACAAAATCGCCAATGTGCAGGACATTATTGCGAATCCACCGACGGCCTGGTCCTTAGATCGTCGTCAGGAATACCTCGCTTGGACGGCCCAGGTGGTGGCGGGTTGCCGAGGCACCAACCCCGCCCTAGAAGCTCTGTATGACCAAACCCTAGCCCAGGGTTGGCAGGCCCTGGGCCAACCCCCAACCCGGTGATAGATCAGGCCTAGGTGTAGGGCATCGCCGTCAGGGACGATCCACCGTTCTCGACGCATGATCATCCTGCGGTGGAGGGTGGAGGGCCTGATGCTAGGAAGGTTGCGCCAATTAGCTGAAGCTAGGGTGTGGTTGATCCCGTGATCCAGGCAACTCCCTAGGGCTGTAAGGGCGGTATTTCAAGGCTGAGGCTTCTCGGCAGCGTCCTATACCCAACGGTTCAGCAATTAGGCTTAGCAGGGTGTGCGCGAAGGCGGTGCATCTTGAACCTAACAACCTTGACCGGTTGATCGTCAGCCTAATACCAAATTTGTCTAATAATTACCCGACCCCTGAGCCGAACAACGGCAGATAGGCGATGGCCTAATCCAGGGAAATCGGGGATATAGCCTGAATTTGGTAGAAGTTCTGCGCTTTTTCCTTAGGAGTTATTGGCTATGTCTAGTCGTGGTTTAAATCTGTGTACGTTGGCTGGCCATGTGGCTGCCGATCCAGAGATTCGTCGCGTTGAACGACGGGATGGTGGTCTTGTTCAGGTGGCTAAGCTAACCATTTATGTCCATCGCATTTCTAGCCGTAAGGAAGACGACAGTTTTACCGTTGAGATTAACATTTGGGAAGAATCTGCGGCTTGGCGAAAACTCACCCACATTCATAAAGGATCGCTCATCATCGCCACGGGATCCATCGATGCTTCACCCTACATTAGCAACAGCGACGCCAAGGCCCGCGCTGGATTGCAACTGAAAGCCACCGACATTTTCCTAGATTCCAGGCCCAAACCAGCTGAGTCTACAGAACCTGTCGCTGCGGATTTGGCGGCGGTAGGATCATCGTTCTAGGGCAAAGGTTCACCAAGGATGGGGGCACATCAGGCATAATAGAGACGACACATTTCGTAATGTTTCGGCTCCGCCGTGCCCTGAAGGATAACGCTGTGCAGAACCTCCATTCTCCCCAACCGCTAGACTCTTCGGCCCCTGATCCCCAGGGGGGAATGGCTTACAGCGATGGGGCTGTATCGTCTAAGGCTTGGCCTTGGAAGCCTGTGCTGGTGGGGTTGGGTGTGGGTGTGGTGCTCACCCTGGTGGGGACGCGGCTGGTGGGGGGGGATGCGGTGGCTCCCTCGGTGGAGGAGGAGGCCCCGCCTCCGGCCCAGGCGTCCCAAACGGTGACGCTGGCCCCCGTGCTGCTGGCGGCGGTAGCAGATACCCTGGCGGTGACGGGGACGGTGCAGGCGGTGGATTTGCTGTCGATTTCCCCCCAGGCCAGTGGGCTACAAATTCAGCAGGTGTTGGTGCGGGAAGGCGATGCGGTGGCGGCGGGGCAGGTGTTGGCGGTGCTCGATGATGCCACCCTCCAGGCCGATGTGCGGCAGGCCCAGGCCCAGTTGTCTGTGTCCCAGGCCCAGGTGACTCAGCGGCAGGCTTCCTTGGCCCAGGCCCAGGCGAACCTGGAGGAAGCCCAGCAGAATTTGGAACGCCTGCGGGCCTTGGCGGCCCAGGGGGCCATTAGCCAGCAGGAACTCACCCGCCAGCAAACCCAGACCACCACGGCTCAGCAGGCGGTGGGGCTCGCCCGGGCCGAGGTAGATAGCGCCCGAGCCGGGGTGCAGTCCCAGCAGGCCGCCATTGAACGGCTGCAAACCCAGCTTGGCCAAACCGCCGTGCGATCGCCAGTGGCCGGGGTGGTGGCGGAACGGCGGGCCAATGTGGGGGATGTGGCCTCCCCCGGCAACCCCATTGTGACGCTGATTCAAAATAACCAGCTCAAGCTGGTGGCGGAGGTGCCCCAAACCCAGTTGGATCGGCTGGCCGTTGGGGCTTCGGTGGCCGTGTCCTCCACCGCCGACAGTCGCCTGCGTCTTCAGGGCACCGTACAATCCATCGACCCCCTGATCAACGCCACCAGTCGCACCGCCCAGGTGAACATTTCCCTACCGGGCAGCGATCTCCTCCGCCCCGGCCTGTTTCTGCGCGGCGACATCAGCACCAACACCCGCCAGGGGTTGGTGATTCCGGCCACGGCCCTACAACCCCAGCCCGACGGTACGTCCCTCGTTTTCGTGTTGGGAGATGGCAACCAAGTGACGGCCCGTCCTGTGACCCTCGGCAACCGCCTCCCCGGCAACGGCGACCAAGCCGCCCGGGTGGAAGTGGTGGAGGGGCTGCAATCGGGGGATCAGGTGATCACCTCTGGGGTGGGGTTCTTGCAGGATGGCGATATCGTCCGCATTGCGCCCTAATACCGAGCCCTTGATGCGGCCTAGGCCCGGTAGACGGGGAGTGTGAAGTAAAAGGCGCTGCCTTCGCCGGGGACGGAATCCACCCAGATTTGGCCGTAGTGGGCGCGAATGATGCGCTGACACAGGGCTAGCCCTAGGCCATAGCCCTCCTGGGTGACGTCCCGCTGAAGCCGGAAGCTCTCTTCAAAAATGCTGTCGCGGTTTTCCACGGGAATTCCAGGCCCCGTATCAATGACGCCGACCTGGATCTTTTGGGTGGTGCGGTGCAGGGCCAGCAGCGAGACCTGGCCACCCTCGGGGGTGTACTTAATGGCGTTGTCGAGTAGATTGGCGATGACCCGTTTGACCTGGCTGCCATCGGCATAGACCGCCGGTAAGTCCTGGGGCAGTTCGGTGATCAGACGCAAGGATTTCCCTTGTAGCCGACCCTGGGTCTCCTCCGCCACCGCCTTGCACAGGGCCACTAAATCTAGCTCCTGGGGGTAGATTTGCAGATCCAGGGTGGCCCCCCGCGCCGTTTTCAAAATATCGGTAATCATGCGGTTAATGGCCCGCACCTGGGTTTTGGCGTGTTTCAGCAGTTGGCCTGTCAGTTCGGGACTGAGGCTAATATTGCGCCGCTGGTTGGGGGCATAACCCAGTTCCAGGGTCTCGATGGCGATGGAAGCGGCGGTGAGGGGGTTGCGCAAATCGTGGGCCATCATGGCAATGATGCGATCTTTAAAGCGCAGTTGGGCCTCAAGTTCTTCCTTGGCTTGGTTGAGGCGAAAAATTTCGTCCGAGAGCTTCATGATCTCGGCGGAGTGGGTCAGTTGGGCATTGGCATCGATCAAGTCCAAATCCAGGGGGTTGACTTCCAGTGGGTGGGGAAGATCCTCGACCGGGAACTGGTGTTCCTCGTGCCAACGGGGCCACCAGTGCTCCAACTGGCTGACAATGTCGCTGCCCGCTAACAACTGCTGCGGCGGCGGTGACACCTTCACCAGGGAGGGGCTGGCCACCAGTTTGTAATGCTCCGCGAGGTAGGGCTGCTCGCCAATGTCCACCACGTCTAGGTGTAACTGAAACCGATCCTCCAGGGTTTTGAGGTACTGCCGAATCTGTTTGACCTGCGGGGTCAAACTGGGGCGCTTGTCAATGAACAACAAAAGCTTTAGCGGCACCCGGCCCCGTTCTAACGTATCGGAGGCAACTTCCATATCGTCTCCCTGAACTGCGCCACTCGCCATGACTCACGCACCTTGACTGAAGAATAGGCCATCCTAGGCCGATCAGGCTATACATAGCCTAGCTTCAGTCGATTCCAAAGCATAGAATTCCCAGTCCTAGAAATGAGGACTAGCCTTCATCCCTCGAGGGCGGGGTAGGCATGAAGATCACCTAGGGAAGATCGGCTCCCTGCCGGAGGTTTCTATAATGAAGGTCAGGTTCCGGTTGTGTAGAGGGAAAAGCGCCATCGAAACGGTTTACGGAAATCTCAAGGGCCTCAAGCCCAGTCAGCTTAAGCAGTTGCAGCGGTTGTATCACCAGCGGTTGCCGGGGGACTGCATCGTGACGCCGGAGTTTGCCCAGCGGTTGGCGGCGGCGAGTACGGAGGTGGGCAACCCGGTCTGCGCCTACGTGAATCGTCGCGGACAGGTGATCCGGGTGGGGGTGGGCAATCTTCGACAGACCCAAATTCCTCTGACGGAACTGCCCCGCTACGGGGATGATCGCCTCTGCGGCATTCGCTGCATTGCCACCCAAACCGAGGCCGACCCACCGGGGGATGTCATCCTGACCACCCTGGCCCTGCAACGGCTGGATATGCTGACCTCCCTGGTGTTGACGGGCAGCGGTTTTAAGCGGCGGGGCGGACAATCTACGGGCTACATTCAATCGACCTACCTGGCCCATCTGGTGCCCCATCCCGAGCAGCGCTGGCTGGTGTCGGAGCCGCTGGATGTGGAGGACTTGGCCAATCAGCACTTTCTAGAACGGGTGGAGGAACTGGAGGAGGACTTCCGCCGCGCCTTCACCGCTCGTCAGGTG
>JALQST010000069.1 GCA_023264315.1 Nodosilinea sp. BSH.14 | reverse complement strand
TAGATCCGCCTAGACCTGGGTGGACAGGGCCGGGTTGGGGTGGGCGGGGGCCACCTTAAATTTAGCGAGGTTGGCCAGTTCTTGCAGTTGTTGGATGGCTTCGGCCCCTTCCAGTTTCATCAGTTCGCGGTCGTCGCGCATTTCCGTCCAGGTGATGCCGTAGTCGGACACGAGGAAGCGAATGAGGTGGTTATCGCCTAGGCTGACCATGAAGGACGCGCTGTTCATTTGGCCACCGCAGGTGTAGCAGGAGGCGAGGTAGCCCAAGCCCTCTAGCACAACGGCTAGGGCTTGCAGGTTCATAACCAAGTCTTTAACAAATTGTCGGTGCTGCTCGGCTAACCGGACAAACATAGCCAACCTCCTCGTAATTCCCTTCGATTGTAGCCCAAAAGTAAAGTGATCCTTAAGAACTTGCCAGTCTGATGCATAACCTGCATGGCTGATCGCCCCACGGACGGCTGACCCGGGGGCAGTCAATCTATGGAATACTGCTCCCCATAGAACTGGATTTGGGGCCAGCTGTCCGTAGCCTTAGCCACGAAAGCATGGGCCATGAAAGGAGCCCTCCGGTAGGACGATTCACCTGGGGATAAGTTCCAGGGAGATACCCCATGGAGGCAGGGGCCACCGCTAGAACTCCAGCAGTTCGCGATAGAGCCCTTTCACCAAGTTGTCTAATTGTTCCTCCGGGCAGCATTCAATCAGGGCATGGAAGACATCGAGCAACTTGGCGGCGCTGTCTCCCATCATGGGGCTTAGACCCCACACGTCTTGCACCCAGTCTTGGGGGTCGGTAGTATCAAAGATCAGTCGCTCTAATAACTGCTGGGCTTCAGCCTTGGAAACGGACATAGCATCCTTTGTCATAGGGGCACTTAGCCATCTTAGCGGCAGGCTCAACCCGTCGGCCTATTCCCTTACCCCGCCATCAGTACAGCCATGACTGCCTATTCCTCGCCCCCATCCCCCGCCTATGTCCTGGAAGAAGAAGCCTGGTGGGTGCAGCGCTGGGTGGATTTGTTGAATGCCTACCGTTTCAAAAAGCGCCTAGAGCGGGGCCGCATCTATGCACGGGAGGGGCATATCCTCAGCCTGGAATATAAGGGGGCTAAGGTGACGGCCCTGGTGCAGGGAACCGCAGAGGAGCCCTACACCCTCTCGATTTGGCTGGATACCTTCAGCGCCGAAGACTGGGGCTATGTGATTGATTCCCTGTCGGAGCAGGCGATCTATTCGGCCCAGTTGTTGGCCGGGGAGATGCCCGCCGACATTGAAGCGGTGTTTACCGCCAATGGCCTCAGTCTCTATCCCTTCAGCCTGGGGGAGGTGCATTCCAAATGCAGTTGCCCCGACCCGAAAAATCCCTGTAAGCACATTGCGGCGGTGTACTACCAACTGGGGGATTTGTTTCGGGAAGACCCCTGTGTGCTGTTTCAGTTGCGGGGTCGCAGCCGCGAGAGCCTGCTGGAGGCCCTGCGCCAAAAACGTCAGGTGGTGCCCCCCACGGAGACGGCGGCGGCGGCGGAGACGACCGAGGCGGCATCGAGCCCGAGTTTGCCGGTGGCCACGGTGGATCTGAGCCAATTTTGGCGCTACGACGAGCCCCTAGACGCGGATCTCGTGGTGATTGCCCCCTCCGAAACCACGATTCTCGACACCCTGGGCAAACTCCCCTTGCCCCCCGAGGATGCCCCCACGGTGATGGCCCACCTGAAGGCCCTCTATCAGGGATCGGCCCAGCAGGCCATGATCCGCGCCCTGGGCTAAGTCGGGATGCCGCCCGGTTCTGGGTGAGATCGGGCCTTGAATCGCTATAGTAATCGAGATGACTGGCAGAGGGGGATCTTGACCCATGGCACCACCGTCCATTCTGGGCTGGCAATTTTCGCAGGTTGGGCGACCGTTGGCCTGGGTACGGCGCGGTCTGGGTTTGGGCCTAGTGTGGATCATGCTGCTGTTGCCCCTCGGGGGATGCAGCCTAGAGCAGTTTGCCAAGCCGGAGGCGGATATTCCTCGCCTGGTAATCAGCACCCTCAGCGATCCCAAGACCTTTAACCCCTTGCTGAGCCAGGAGTTTCCCAATATTTTTAGCTGGACCTTTGAGGGGCTTACCGGCACCGATGGCCTGACGGGGGATGTGATCCCAGCCCTGGCGGAGCGTTGGGACATTGCGGAGGACGGCAAAACCATCGTGTTTACCCTACGGGAGGGGTTGCAGTGGTCGGACGGGGAACCGCTGACGGTGGACGATGTGGTTTTCACTTACGACACGCTGTTTAATCCCGACATTCCCACCAATGGGCGGGATAGCTTTCGCATTGGCCCCGAGGGGTTATTGCCCACGGTGACGGCGGTGGACGGGCGGCGGGTGCAGTTTTCCCTGCCAGAACCCTTTGCCCCCCTCCTGCGCAACACCGCGACGGAAATTATCCCCGCCCATGTCCTACGTCCAACGGTGGAAAGCCGGGGTAGCGATGGCAATCCGCTGTTTCTCTCCACCTGGGGCACCGATACGCCCCCCGACCAAATTGTCACCAATGGCCCCTACCGCCTGAGGCAGTACATCCCCGGTGAACGGGTGATCTTTGAACGCAACCCCCACTACTGGCGCAGGGATGAGACGGGCAACCCCCAGCCCTATATTGAGCAAATTGTCTGGCAAATTGTGGGTTCCACCGACACGGCTTTTCTCCAGTTCCGCTCCGGCGGGTTGGATTCTGTGGGGGTGCAGCCCTCCTTCTTTTCCCTCCTGAAGCAGGAGGAGGATCGGGGTAATTTCACCATTCACAACGGTGGGCCTGATCTCGGCACCAGTTTTTTCTTCTTCAACCTCAACCAGGCTAGCCGCAACGGCAAGCCCCTCGTGGATCCGGTGCGATCGCGCTGGTTTAATGATGTCGCCTTTCGGCAGGCTATTTCCTACAGCATTGATCGGGAGACCCTGGTCAACAACATTTTCCAAGGACTGGGATCGGTGCAAACGTCTCCGATTTCTGTGCCCAGTCCCTTCTTTGCGCCGCCGGAAATGGGCATCCGCACCTATTCCTACGATCTGGAAAAGGCCAAGGCGCTGCTGACCTCGGCGGGGTTTTCCCTGAATGAATCGGGCCAGTTGGTGGACAGAGACGGCAACCGGGTGCGGTTCACCTTAATTACCAACTCCGGCAACAAAATCCGCGAATCCATCGGGGCACAAATTAAGAGCGACCTGGAAAAAATCGGCATTCAGGTCGATTTTCAGCCCCTTGCCTTCAATGTGTTGGTGGATCGGCTGACCGATAGCCTGGACTGGGAAGCCTGCATCTTGGGGCTAACGGGGGGCCTAGAACCCAACGGCGGTGCCAATGTGTGGCTGCTGGATGGGGCACTGCACGCCTTTAACCAGCAGGCTGGCCCCAGCCAAACGCCCCTAGAGGGCTGGCAAGCCGCCGACTGGGAGCGCCGCATTGCCGATCTCTACATCCAAGCGGCCCAGGAAATGGACGAGGGCCAGCGCTTCGAACTGTATCGGGAAACCCAAGAACTCGCCCAGGAGTATCTCCCCTTTCTCTATCTCATCAACAACCTGTCCCTGTCGGCGGTGCGCAACACCGTCGAGGGGGTGCAATACACGGCCATCGGCGGTGCTTTCTGGAATATCCATGAGCTCAAAATGGCCGAGGACTAGCCCCGCTGGTTAGTCCGATCTCAGGGTGCCGTCGGGCATCACGGTGTCCTGCCACTTCACGCCCGTGAGGTCGGTTCCAGTCAGGGTCGCCCCTGTGAGGTTGGCGTGGCGCAAGTTGGCCCAGTACAGCTTGACGTGGCTAAGGTCGGCCCCGCTGAGGTTGGCCCCCTCCAGGTTGGCGTGGCTGAGGTCGCTGTGGGCGAGATTGGCCTGACGCAGATCGGCATTGACCAGGGTAGCCCGATGGCCTTGGGTGCGGCGCAGATCGGCCTCAATCAGCACCGCCTCGGCCAGGGAGGCTTCCCGCAAATCCCCGTGGGTGAGCACCAGTTGATAGCCGTTGATGTGGGTCAAATCGGCTTGAAATAGGTTGGCTTTACTGAGGTTGGCCCGCCGCAGATCCACATGGGCTAGGCGTACCCCCTTCAGGGTCAGCCCTTGCAAGTCCAGAGCATGGAGATCCCTGGCTCCGACCTGGTAGTACCGCTGAATTAAATCTTGCAGTGTGGTAGAGACCATGGAACCCTCCTTCGCCCGTCCTCTGGGCCATGTCGCCTGAGACCCCTGGCAAGATGCCGTCATGTCCCGGCCTCGGCACCCTAGAGCCCCACTTGCACTATGCCTAACATTGGCCGATGGTTGCCAATTCGTGCCTGTTTTCAAGCAATTCTTAGGACAAGTTTGGACAAGTTTAGACAAGCTTGGACAGGTTTGGCCCTACATCGCCATGGGTAGGGCGGTTCTAGTCCGAGATTTGGGTTGGGGCGGAGATTTGGGTTGGGGCCAGAATGCCTCGCCTACCGCTGGGGAGGCTGGCGGCGGAGGGGATTCATCAGTTCGTTCAACCCTTCGCCCACCAGGGAGAGCCCTGTCACCATCAGGGTGAGGGCTAGGCCGGGGAAGAGGGCCGGCCACCAAATGCCCGTCGGCAGGGCATCTAGGGCTTGGCGAATGTCGGCCCCCCATTCGGGTACCTGTTCGGGCAAACCGAGGCCCAAAAAGCCCAGCCCCCCCAATACCAGAATGGCATCGGCGGCATTGAGGGTAAACAGCACGGGGACGCTTTGAATCACGTTGAGAAACAGATAACGGCTCAGCACCGTCCACGGGTCGGCCCCCATGGCTTGGGCGGCTTCGATGAAGAGCTCCGTTTTAACGCTGACGGTGTGGTTGCGCACCACTCGGTAATACTGGGGAATGTAGGCAATGCTGAGGGCGATGGCCGCATTCACCACCCCGCGCCCCACCACAAAGGCCAGCGTCACCGACAGCAGCAGACCGGGTAGGGTGTAGATCGTATCCATAAAAAACAGCAGTGCTCGGTCAAGCCGCCCCCCCAAGTAGCCGCTGACCATACCTAGGGGCACCCCCATCACCACACTGAGGGTGGTGGCCAGCAACACCACCTGCCACGCCGCCCGACTGCCAAATAGGGTACGGGCAAAGATGTCATAGCCCTGGCGCGTGGTGCCAAACCAATGGCCGTCCCCCGGTGGCTGGTGAATGGGGTTTTGCAGGGCCGTGGTGGGGTCTTGCAGCCAGCCCCAGCCCTGCATCAGCGGGGCTGATAGGGCCATCACCACAAAGCCCAGGGTGATCACTAGCCCCGCCGTCATCAACCGGCTGGAAACCGTGGCCTGGGAACCAAACAGCGGCAACGCCAAACGCGGACGGGAAGTAACGGCCATGGGTTTGTTGAGAAGGGCGACCCCCATTATGCCAGAGTGGCTAGGCCTGAGGGACTGGGACGGCGGGATTGCCAGAGTCGAGCGAAATAGTCTAGCGGCAGGGCGGCGGGAGGAGTCCAGGGGCCATCAGCGTGACTGCGGGATGACCTAGCTGTAGTGCTGATCTAGGCGCAGCAGGGTTTCGAGCAGAACGTTGGCTCCCTGGGTGCATTGGTCAGGGGAGGTATATTCCACCTCGGAGTGGCTAAAGCCGCCTTCGCTGGGCACAAAGATCATCCCCATATCGGTGAAGCGGCCCATTTCTAGGGCGTCGTGGCCGGCACGGCTGGGCATGGCCATGGCGCTCAAGCCCAGGCTGGTGCAGACATCGGCAATGGTGGACTGAATGTGGGGGGCAGCAGGGCTGGGGGCCACATGCAACTGGGGCAAAATTTCAATGTGGGTGTGGGTGCGCTGGGCAATGGCCACCAGCTCAATTTTCAGATCGTTGACCAACTTATCAATGACGGCCTCGTCGAGATCCCGGACATCGAGGCTGGCGATCACTTTCCCGGGCACAATGTTGGCCGCATTGGGCGAAACCTGCAAAGCCCCCACGGTGGCCACCCGCTGCCCCGGGGGTTCGGTGGCCAGTTGGTTGACCGCCAGCACCACCTGAGCCGCCGCCACGAGGGCATCCTGGCGCTGATCCATGGGTGTGGTGCCGGCATGGTTGGGGCGTCCGGTAATGTGAATTTGGTAGCGTTGCATGCCTACCACCCCCTGCACAATACCAATCTGGGTTTTGGCGGTTTCCAGTACGCCCCCCTGCTCCACATGGAGTTCCACAAAGGCACACACCTCCCCTCGGGTGCGGCGGGCCAGGGCCAACCGCGACCAGTCTCCCCCCACCTGCTGCACGCACTGATCAATGGGTTGGCCATCCTTACGGCGATAGTCGTTCACCTCCAAGGATGCCGTTCCAGCCATGGCACGGCTGCCGATCATGGTGTCCTCTTCGTCCGCAAACACAATCACCTCAAAGGGGTGATCCATTTGGAGGGCGTTCTCTTGGAGGGTGCGGGCCACCTCGATGCCCGCCAGTACTCCGAGGCATCCGTCAAACTTGCCGCCGCAGGGCACCGTGTCAATGTGGGATCCCGTGGCGAGGGCGGGCAACGCTCGCCGACCGGGCAAGCGCCCAATCATGTTCCCCGCCGTATCCAGCCGCACGGTCATCCCGACTTCGGTCATCCAGCGCCGCACCAGTTCCCGACCTTGGCCATCCTCTGGGCTGAAGGCGAGGCGGCAAATCCCGCCGTTGTCCATCTGTCCAATGTGGGCCAGGTCATCCAGACTTTGGTTGAGGCGCTTTCCATTGACCCGCAGCTGCGGATGGGATGCGGAACCATGGTCGTTAAGGGTGGGCAGGGTCGTCATGGGCGGCGGGGGAATAGGTAGGGCAAGAACTAGAGATACGAGGAGACCTGCGTAGTGCGTCCCCTTATAAGCATTTCCTACAATGTATACCGTCTATTCCATACAAAGTTGGACTTCATGAGCCGACATTCCGCACTGGGCACCTTCTGTGGGTTGTGTGGGCACCGCCCAAAAGGCATACCTACGACCCTGACGTGAATCACCTGTTGAATCATCACCGCCAGGGCGTTGAAACCGTTATTGGTCATCTGTGCCATTGGTTGGATAGGGAGCGGGTCTCCCGTCGTGACCTGTGGCATCGTGGGCTAACCCACGGGCTACCCCTGGGGAGATCCCATTGACATCTACACCCCCCATGCTTGGCGAGGAACCGGTTTTGCTCCTCGCTTTTTGTTCGGGAGGCTATGAGCCTATATTCCCGAGAATGCCCTGGGCGCGGACGTTTCCCGTCCCAACCCTCGCAGACCCCAACCGGCCTATAGGGGGTGAGATACCTGATCTGGGTGGGGTGAGATACCCCACCCAGGGGGTTTCACGGCATCCTTGTGGCTTCTGGGAAAGTCGGCAAAGATGAGTCAACACATCAGGTAGGTCTCTTCCAGCATCGAGGAACCCCCCTGCGCCGTCATAGCAAAAGCCAGCGAGTCAATATTGATGAATACTTCGATGGGTTTGAGGATCTGGCCGAGCCTGTGGCGTCCCAGGCGGTTTTGCAACCCGTCAATAGCATCTTTGCGACGTTCAGCTCATCATAAAATGTCCGGAAGGACGGCTTCTTCCATTGTTCATACATAAACAGGAACACTCTAGTAGCAAAGTTTAGGTTGTGCCATGACCCATTCCCAACCCTCTAAGTCAAACCTGACCATGGCTTCAGAATATGCGCTGATTGCAGGCAGCGGGGCAGCAGCAGTCGTATCAGTCGTGACCCAGCAGGTCACAGTGGCTACCCTGTCTCCCATTGCGGCCTTGGTAGCGGTGGGCCTGATCAACCGCTCTCGGCTGGATCAGCAGCTACAAGATGGCCAAACCCGTCAGTCGGCAGGGCAACCCCTCGACACCGATGCGGCCCAAGGCGCGTCGTCGGTGCCCCCTCGGATGTTGGCCTCGTTGCGCCCAGACCCCGTGGCCCCTCGCCCCCAGATGGTCGAAACGCGGATTCCCTCGGGGGCCTTTTCCCAGCCCCAGCCTTACATTGCGGGGCCACTGGCGGTAAAGCGACAGGCCCAAGCTGATTTGGAGGCACACCTGTCGGTCAAACTGCGCCAAATCGGCGAAGACCTGAAGCAGCGGCGGCAAGCGAAGGGGTGGTCGGTGGATCAGATTTACCTGATGACCTTCATCCAGCCCCATGTCATCCACGCGATTGAATCCGGCAACCTGCGTCAGTTGCCCGAGCCCTTTTACATCCGTGCGTTTTTGCAAAAATATGCCCTGGCCCTCGGGCTGGATGGGGGTGCCATCGCCCAGCGGTTTGCAACCCTCTAGCCCTTGGGGCCGCACCCGGGGTACCCGGGCTAGCACCACCAGATGCCATAGAGTCCAACTTCCAGGCCCGTCAGCACCATTAGCCCCAGGGCGGGCAGGCCGGTGAGGGGCTGGTCGGGCTTTCCGGCGAGGGCGGGCGCGTGGGGAACCGGATGCACCCATGCCAGGGCATCGATGAGGGCCATGGCATGGGTGCATCCGCTATGTAGCTCCCAGGCAAGGCTGAGATCCTCAGCCATGGCCCATCGAGCTAGCAACAGCACGCCACCCATCAGTCCCAGCCCGGGCAAGGACGGCACCCCATCGGGGCCATCCCACAACAAATGAGAAACCGCAAACAACCCACTGGCTGCCACCGCCACCGTTCCCCAGGACAGCGTGGTCAGCAACCTATTGACCAATACACCACGAACGATTAACTCCTCCACCCAGCCAATAAAGAGTGTGAGTACCGGCAAGGCCCCATCAGGAGGGGGAGGGGGGCCGCATCGGTGGACGCAGGAGATCCGGACAGTAGCGGCCCACTAGGTCGCCACTGTCGCCACCCCAGGCTTAGCTGCACCGCCACAAGCAAGGCCACCCCAACCATGGCGATGCCTAGCCCAAGGATGAGGGTGGGTAGGGTATGAGGCTGCCACGCCAAGCCATAGCTGGCCCAGGTTTCCCCTTGACCATAGCGATGGTAGAGGCCAAGGGCGACGGGGGCTAGGAGATAAAGCGGCAATAAAAGGGGTAATTTATGCTGCGGAGCAATGGGATATTTCCAGGGAATTTTGACGAGCCAAGTGATGCCAAGGGCAACGGGCAACCATAGTCCAATCCAACCTAAAAAAACAAGCAGACTCAGGAGAGAGGGCATCGATAAAGGCTCCAAGTTCTCCACAGGTTTTCCACAGGCTTACCGCAAGCGGATCGCTATCATCATCGTTAAATGGTACCGCCCATGTACGCTAGTCCACTACGCTAGCCCACAGCCCCCTGACTCGCATAAAACAGTTGGCTATCAACGGGGTGACAACCAACTGCTCTAGGGTTTATGGTCAGGCAATCATCATTCCGTTTACCTCGTGGAAACCGGAGACCTTCACCTTACTCTTCTTCGGAGTAGCCATCCATCTGCTTCAGATGGATGTGCTTATAGCCTAGCTTGATCTCAAATTCATCCCCTGGCTTCAGACCCATTTCTTGGGTATAGGTAGAACCAATGACGATTTGACCATTTTTGTGGACACTGACGCGGTAGGTCGGTTCGCGACCTCGACCATCTTTGCCACTATCCGGTTCTAGGCTAATACCCTTAGCTTCTAACAGGGCATCGTAGAAGCCGGAAAGATTTACACGGGGCTGACCCTCCCGATTAAACGTGTAGTAGCCGCACTCTTTGGCGGTTTCACGCTTAGTCAGGTGGTTTAACTCTTTAACCTTTTGTAGCAGAGTTTTGCCCGTGAGGGGAGTTGTTTTTTCTGACATGGTTGCCATTATTAGGAGAAGTCCTTATGGAAAAGTACGAAGCCAAGACAATCTCAGCGACTTGTGATGATGGTCTGCAAGGGCTGATGGAGCCATGGCCGTGGGATGGGTAGTGGATAGACCGCAATATTTTTGAGGGGTCTATTCCCATAAATTTATTATAGGCATAGGGTAGAAATCTGTCACCAGATAATGTAAAGTCATCGCTAGTTTTGGAATTGATTTAATAGGGTAGTCCGTGCCGGGTGCACTCTACTTATCAGGGATGGTGCTTCCCGTGTCCTTAGGCAATCGGCTAAAAAGATCGTCTTTCCTAGGACAAGTTGGGGGTCTCTCCGGGATCTAATCTTGGTTGTAGCGAATCATCTCAGCCCATTGAGAATGTCCCCGGGGGGGGAGATGCTCTGAGAAAGAGATGCCATATACCACCTAGGGAGGATGCCGAAATAGCCCCTAGGTGGACTCATGTAGGGCGATTCCCTGGGGTGGGTCAGGGGGATAAGCGGAGGCAGAACGAGGTTGAATCCGGCAGATTCAACCCTACCAAAAGTAGACGGTGCCCTAGAAACAAGGACACCGTCTAGTAGGGGCTGGGGCAAGATGTGGCAGCAACCACACCCTGTCATGATCGCCAAGGCGAAAACCCCGCTTGCCCGTCAACGCCTAGATAAGGACTCAGCAACCACTTTTATTCCTCCATCCGCCAGTTCTGGGGCCAATATCAGGGTATGGGGGAATCCCAAAATGGCCTCTTAGCCTTCCCGTAATTGGTCGAGTACGCTCTGATCTTCCATGGTGGAGGCATCTCCGGCGATGGCTTCGCCGCTGGCCAAATTGCGCAGGAAACGGCGGATGATTTTGCCGGATCGGGTCTTGGGTAGGGCGTCAGCAAATTTAATTTCCCCCGGTCGGGCGATGATGCCAATTTCCTTGACGACGTGATCCTTAAGTTCCTTCTTCAGATCGTCGCTGGGGGAATATTGCCCCTCTAGGGTGACAAAGGCAAAGATATCTTCGCCCTTGATGTCGTCCTTGCGGCCCACCACAGCGGCCTCGGCCACGGCGGGGTGAGACACCAG
>JALQST010000068.1 GCA_023264315.1 Nodosilinea sp. BSH.14 | reverse complement strand
CAACCTAGCCCAGCAGCTCACTCAGTTGCTTTTATCCATCGTCTAGGTTAGCCGCCCTGGGCAAGGCGTTAAAAGGCCCACTGTGACGACCACACAGTTATTCACCCAGAACGAAGGAGAAAGATAGTGATGCAACTTCTAACGAAAACGATCCGCGAAAAACTACCCCGTCTTTATTCCCAAGATGAAGTTGACGATCCCATTGCTCAAGTCAAGTTTTTTCTACCTAATTCCAATTGGAAATGGTATGCCACGGAGTTTGATGGACATGACTTATTTTTTGGTCTAGTGCAGGGATTAGAAGAAGAACTAGGCTATTTCTCCCTATCGGAATTGAAGTCTGTCAATTTCCATGGCCTAGGTGTTGAGCGTGATTTGTCCTTTACGCCTACGCCCTTATCTCAACTACGCCAGCGTTAATTTAGCCGCCCTGGGCAAGGCGTTAAAAGGCCCATAAAAAAACTGCCCAGCGACCAAGCAAGGCAGAAACCTATCCCCAGAACGAAGTAGAGGATATCCATGATTGTACGCGAACCTTTCGAGATTGCTTACCTACGCAACCAGGCCCAACGCGAGAGCGCCGAAGACGCACAGGCCGAAGCTTGGGGTTTTGACCGCCTAGCCCTAGAGGAAATGGTCAAGTCTTGGGGCATCAAGACCATTCTTCACGAGATTGCAGATATCCACGAGCGGATCAGCAAGGACGGCTCAAAGGTGCAGTGGGCTATCCCTAGCCGCGCCTATCTGTCTGGTCACTACGACAACCCCAACCCTTGCGACTGCGAATTTTAGAACCCCATGGCCAGGGCAGAGCCGATCTGCCCACCCCGTTACGTTTAGCTGAAGGATGCGAACCCATGGATTACTTTTGTCTGTTTTGTGAAGGCAGCGGCACCCAGCGCACCACCGACCGCCACGCCGTTACCGATTTAGAGGATTGTTCCCACTGCAAGGGCACCACCCGACTATCCCTAGCGGATCTGTTGCTACATCTCCCAGGGGAGATCGAGCGGTTGTCTAAGGCCGTGCTGAGAAGTGAAGTCCGGTTGCATCAGGCCCAGGCCCAAGTAGACGCCGCCACCGCTGAGAACGAGCGCACCATTGCCGAGGATAGCGGCCTCAAGAACGACCAGCAGCGCAAGGCCAAGCGGTCTGAATTGATGCAGGGCGAAGCCTACCAAACGGCCCAGCAACGGCTACAGAAGGCCCAGGAGGACTATCAAACCCTCAAGATTGACCGCCAGCTTGCCATGAATCAGCTTGAAGTTGCCAAGCTCATGGTTCAAGTCCAGCTAGCGGCCTAACCTACTGCCCTGGGGTATGGCCTAAAACTACCCCATCCATGACGACCACACGATCAATATCTAAAGTCTGAGCAGGTATTCTCCATGAAATTAGGGCAAGCATTGATCTTAATAAGAACCGCGAAAAAACTGAATCAGGAAGATATAGCGGCAGCTTTGAGCGTCAGTAAATCTCATATCTGCGAGATGGAAAAAGAGAAGAAAAATCCTTCTCTCGACTTTTTGAAAAGCTATGCCGATCTACTGCAAGTCCCTGTATCTTCAATTTTTCGACTTGCTGAACGTCTTGATTCCGAGCCGCTGTTTTTCCTGGACTAGCTGACTTTCTAACCCTGTGACCTGTGGCGGAAGTCCCTAAAAGCCGCCCCCCGTGACGACCACACGGGCTTTATCCACCTAGAACGAAGTAAGGACAACGATCATGACGAATGCTCTAGTTGACATCTTTGGTAGCAAGCCCGCTGATGCTATCTACTTGCCCGATGCCCCCTACGCCGTGCGGTTCAACTGTCAATCTGGACAGTTGGCCCTGAGTGAGGCTGATTTTCTGGGCAATGAAGCTGAAATCTCAGTAATCAAGGTGTCCCGGTACTTTGGGAGTTTGGGCAAAACCCGCAATGTAGCTTGGATGCAGTTGTTCTATATCCCCGCCCCCGGTTGTTCGGTTTTGCCGTCGAATACGGTTTGTGTGAGCTACATCAAAACCCGCTCACTAAGCGCCCTACAGCAGACTGTGACCCGCCTTGTGGGTGAAGGGGTAAACCCCGCTGAAGGCATCTTTAAGGTGAGCTTCCAGCGCCATATCAACGGCGACCGTAACTATGCCTCAGTCAAGTTTGACTGGCGGGAACGCAAGGGCAAGGAAGAGCAGGAACAACTCAAGCAGATTGTTGAATTTGTTGAGACTAAGCCCCAGTTGCTCGACCTGGACGGCACCCGCGAAATGATGTGTGTCGATGGTTTGCCGTCCCTGCTGGTGCAACAGATGGTAGACACGGCCAAGCTGGAGCCTGAACTAACTCCCCACCAGGTCTTGCAGTCTCTCCAACATCCTCAACTGCCCTCTGCATAAGGACTTCTAGCTAACGCCCTGGCATTCCAGGGCACCCCCTACCCACCTTTATTGGAGACATGAATCATGTACGACGTTCACACCACGACCAACGGCGATACCCTGCTGATTTGCTGCATGACCGATGACCACCTGATGAATACGATCCGCGTATTGGCTAACAAGATCCAGGTTGCGGTTGAGGTGTTGACCAATCCCCAACCGGACGATCCCCTGATCGCCGTTTTTCAGCCCAAATTTAGCAAAGCATCCATGCAAGACCGGGCCAAGGAAAGCCTTGAGATGTTCCATGAACGGCTACAGCCCTACGTGATGGAAGCGGCTTTGAGGGGGCTGGATATCACGCCCCTGCTGCAAGGCACCTATGGCCGCAGTGCTAGTGTTCCCATGCGCTCACCACGAGTCCTTGAAGCCCCCATCGACGTAGAGATCGACACCATCTTTCCCTGCTAAGTAGCCCTAGTCGCCTAGCCCCTGCCTACAGGGGCATTCCCTTTATCTCCCCCAGAACGATCATGTTTACCCCCTCGAAATATCAGACCGCCATCTTTGACTTTGTAGCCAGCGGCAGCGGTGATGCCGTGGTGGATGCCGTACCGGGCAGCGGCAAGACGACCACCTGTGTCGAAGCCTCAAAGCGCCTGGAGTCCCGCAACGCCCTGTTTTGTGCCTTCAATAAGCACATCGCCGAAGAACTCAAGACCAAGCTCCAAGGGATGCGAGCGCAGACCATTCATTCCCTCGGACTATCGGCCCTATCGACCCGTGGACGGCCCCAGGTGGAAGGCCGCAAGTATACCCAGTTGATCCGCCAATATCTAATCGACCAGGGCGTGACTGAGTTTGAAACCGCCCAGAAGGCCAGCGCCCGGATTAAAGCCCTCCTGAGTTTGGTGCAGCTCACCCTCACCGAGCCGGACGACCAGGACGGCCTAGACGCCCTAGCGGCCCGGTTCGACCTCGACCGCAAGGATTGGGAGTCTACCTGTAAGGCCATTGCGCCGATTTTGTCCCAGGGCATCGACCAAGCCCGACAGGTGATCGATTACAACGACATGATTTGGTTACCTCACATGATGGGCCTAGCGCCTAGGGCCGCTGATTGGGTGTTTGTGGACGAGGCCCAGGACTTGAATAAGGCTCAGCTTGAGCTCGTGCTGAAGGCCCGCGCCAACGGTGGACGGATGCTTTTCGTTGGAGATGCGAGGCAGTGTCAGCCAGCAGGGACAATGGTAATGACCCGTAAGCGGAGTAGTCGCTGGCATTCCGAAGAATGTTATGAAGTTCCAATTGAGCAGCTAAAACCGGGCGATACCGTTGTTAGCTATTCAAGGGATAGCGCTGGCTTCATTATGCAAGCCAAGGTTCAAGAGGTTGCTTCTAGAAATTATGCTGGCTACCTCTATACGGTCAAAGCAGGGGAGCGGGAAACCCGCTGCACAGACTCCCATAAGTGGCTGGTTCGCTGGAGCAATTTTGATCCAGAGGTCTACTGCACCTACCTCATGCGACAAGGTTCACGGTTTCGTGTAGGAAAATGTCGGTTATTTCTAAAACCAAGCACATCAAATTTTGACTTTGGCTTAGCGGCTCGTTGCCGACAGGAAAGGGCCGATGAAGCTTGGATACTGAAGGTTCACCAAACCCACGAAGATGCTCTAGTTTATGAGGCTGTGGTCGCTGCGAAGTTTGGTTTACCCCAGGTCGTGTTCTATTCTCCAATACGCAGTAGTGACTACAGCAGCTTAGTGGTTGAGCGCATTTATGAGCAACTTATCCCCCAGGAGGATAATGCTAATCGTTGTTTAGAAGCACACGGGCGAAAGTTGGAGTTCCCGATTTATTACCGCAATGGAGACAATCGAACCCGACAAGGAAGGAACACGTTATTTGAGATCCAAGCCTGTAATCTCATTCCGGGCTACATGAGTGTTCCGATTGTGCCGGATGGACTAAATAGTTCCTTGCGTGGCTTAAATCAATGGGAAACCCTTGATGTGAATAGGGAATGGTTTCAGGGTGAGGTTTATAGCCTAGATATTCAGACCCATCACAAATATGTAGCGGATGGAATTGTGACTTGCAACAGTATCTACGGCTTCACAGGCGCGGATACCCAGAGTATCGCCAACATCACCCAACGCACCCAGGCCCAGATTTTACCGTTGTCGATTTGCTACCGTTGCCCCACCTCACACATTGAACTTGCTAACGAAATCTATCCCGGCATCGAGGCCCGTCCAGGGGCACCCCAGGGCATTGTGAGGGACATCGACGAGGAGGACATCATTCAGCACGTTAGCGACGGCGACCTGATTGTTTGTCGGACGAATGCCCCCCTCGTGCCCGTGTGCTTTGGGTTGATCCGCGCTGGCATCCCGGCCCGGATTCGCGGCACGGACATCGGCAAAAACTTGATCTCGATTCTGCACCAGCTTGAAGAGATGCCGGGTTTCCAGATGATCCGCCTAGAAACCTACTTGCAGAAGTACCTCGACGAGCAGCGGGAGCTACGGCAGGGCATGGAGCCAGAGGATCTAGAGATGGCCATGGCCAATGTCAAAGACCGGACGAACACCATTCTGGCGATCTACCAGGCCACCCGGCCCCGCACCATCAGCGACCTAGGGCGAGAGATCGCCATGATCTTCAGCGACCAACGGGCGAAGGTGTGGTTAAGTAGCGTCCACAAGGCTAAGGGGCTGGAGGCCGAGCGAGTGGTGGTGCTACATCCTCACCTGATGCCCCACCCCAATGCGAAGAAGTCATGGGAGCGGGAGCAGGAGATGAACCTGAAGTATGTGGCCCTCACCCGCGCCAAGTCGGCCCTCACCTTTGCCCATGGGGATGATGGCGAGTAGTGTACTAGAATTGGCAAGCCCAGCTTGCTATTTTGACCCCATGGCTACGATGGAACCCCAAACCAGCGCCTCTCTCATCAGTGCAGTGAAAACCCTTGCTATCGAGCTTTGGGGAGAGGATCGCTGGTTTAAGGAACTGGTGAAGGAATACGTTAGGTTGGAGAACCAGCAGCAAGCCGACGATGCTAAACCAGCCAACTACATCAACCGTCGTAACCAAATCGAGCGAGCACTAGAAACCGGAAGCTGTCGGCTGGATACGGCCCTGTTGCTGGTGGCTGCTGTGGGTCATAAACTGCAAATGGTGAAGGTGATCCAAGACGTATCGGTGATCGACTTCTAGCCCAGATATCTCTGATTTCCCCTAGACCCTGCTGCCCTCACAGCGGGATCTTTTTTGTTACATGGGTCTGTTACGAACTGTAACCATTTTTCAGCGATATCGGCCTTGCATTCTCAAAGATCGCTGGTATTATGGTTCGCATTCGTGATGACGGTCTTCACAACTATGAAGGAACTACTACAGCAGCGCTTCCAGGAATTAGGCATCAGTCAGGCCGAGTTAGCCCGTAGAATCGCGGAAAAACGTAATCTTGACAAGCCTGAGAATATTCAGAGCGCCGTCTATAACGCCCTAAAAGACCCAGATTCCCGCAAATATAGCGCCATTTTGGAGTTAATCGAGGCGATGGATGGTGAAGTGGTGATCCGTTGGAAAGATTACAGGGAGGTGAAGGTGCAGTAATCCCCCGGTTAAGGAATATTCCAAAGGGCAAATTCTCGTAAAAAAGAATTCCCAGACCGGGCAGGACTGGGAATCTACTTAGAAGTTGCTAGAAATTTCCAGAATGGTCGTTCTAAAAGTCCAGCAAACTTACCAAACTGAAGATCATGATGACACAAAAAACCGCCTCCGGTGCAGGGCGGACAGAGAAAGCGCTGCTCTACTATCGCCTGACCTCTGAAGAATGGCTGAGAGCCTGTCGAGAACTGAAGCCTAGCGAGAAGGACGTTCTCTACTACCTACGAACCCTAGACCCCTTTGGAGAGCGTGATTTAGACATTGGGGTACGCCAGATGGGCCGCGACCTGGGCATGAGTGCCAGTACCGTCAGCCGCGCCCTCAAGACCCTCGACAACAAGGGCTGGATCGACATGGAGATCACCAGCGCCAGGGTCAAACTCCATTCTCAGCAGCCCGTCGAGGACGGCGTTACCCCCACCCACCCGGATCAATCCTGTGGAAAAGTGTTGCCTCCACGCAACACTGTTGCATCAGCACAACAGGCAGCTTGTGGAAAAGTGTTGCCTACAGACAACAGTGTTGTCTCCACGCAACAAGTGTTGCCTCCACGCAACGATCTTGATCGCCACGCAACACTTGGGGCCGATCTGGGCTTGCCTGTGGAAAACGTGTATCCCTTGCAGGGAGAGGATTTCAGCGATTCTGAGTTTTCCACAGAATGTACCAGATCTGTTTTAAATACTTTAAAACAAGAACAGAATGGTACGGAGTACAGCGAACCTGTGGAAAATGGTGCTGCGCACCCGGAACCGATCAGGAAGACGATTGGTACATTGCTAGGGGAGATCGAAGCCGCAGGGGTTGAGATCAACGGCACGTTGGAACAGACCCTCGCGCAGGTGTTTCAAGTCAATCCGGGCAAAGCCCCGGAACGAGTGCGGAATGCAATCTCTTCATTGCAAGAGCAATCGAACGTCAGGAATCCTCAAGCCTTTCTCAATGCAGCCCTCAAACGAGGGTTTACCTCCAACGAGGCGAAACAGAAGGTTTCACGCAAGAGCCAGAACAAATCTGAGGGGACAAAGGTTCCGCCGCCGCCCAACAGCGTTGATTTAAGCGATTGGCTGGTGGCGGTTGACATCGAATGTCGGCGGTTGGGGCTGAGTCATGACCAGGCCGTGACCCGGTTAGGGCAAACCTTTGGATGGGAGTCGCGCACCTTTGACGACCTGACCACCGAGGAAGACCTGGTGCTGCTCCATACGGCCCTCTGTGGCTGGAGCTAGGGCCATGCCTATGGATCGCAGGTTGTACCCGGAGGACTGGGACGACATTGCCAGCGGCATCAAGGCGGAGGTCAACTGGTGCTGTGAGTTCTGTGGTCGAGCCTGTCCCCGGCCTGGGGAGTCGGCGGCGGACTTCATGGCGCGGATCTGCACCACCGACGACCTGGCCACCTGTCCCCTGGTGGCGGAGTATCGGCAAGCGCCCCGACGGTTCCTGCTGACGGTGGCCCACCTGAACCATATCCCTGCTGATTGTTCCCGCGCCAACCTGAAGGCGCTGTGTGCCCCCTGCCATTGTCGCTACGACCTGAAGCAGATGGGGCTGAAGCAGTTGCTCAAGTGCGAGCGTCAGGGCCAACTCAGGATTGAGGGGGTGTGATGGTTGCGCTCAAGGGATGGCAGCTTTCTTGGTTGCCGGAGGTGGCCCCCCGCTGGTTACAAAATCCAGAGCCGTTTGGTTCTGGGGGAGATGGACGGCTACCCAGTCCCGCGAAAATGCCCCTAGAACCGCCAGAAACGGGTTTGAACGTGTGTACCGTCGTCCCGACCGTCCAACGCCGCCACAGCGCCAAGGGAGAGGCCGTTGGTTGGATAAAGGAACGTCTAGGGAATACTCAACGCAAGAACCCTTGCACCAGCTATTTCTACTGCTGGGATGAACCCGTGAGGAAGGACGGCCCGGTGAGCTATCGGCGGCACCAGGTCTATGTGCCAAAGCGGGTGGTTCCCGTGGTGCAGCAGATGATTGACCAGCGCCAGCCCAGGGGGGAGGTGCTGAAGGTGATTGCAGGGGCGAAGCGGCCTAAGCGGTAGGTATCCCCGATGTTGATTAATCTCCTGTTTGTGTTGGTCATGGGCTTCCTGCTCCTGGCCCTGGTGTTTGTGGCTCAGAAGCAGCGCTTGACCCGGCCAGCCCCACGGCCCGTACCCGCCGCCGCTCCCCCACCGGGACGACCCCTGGTGGATCTGCGTCCCCGTGACCCCGCCCCCGTGGCGTCCTCGACCATGCCGGAGTCGGCTATCAGTGCGGTGACGACCTACACCCACGACCGGGCTACCTCCGAACGGTTGCTCCAGTGCTACCGCCTGACCCATGGCCGGGGCTGGGGCGAAACCGCTGACCATGTAATCCGCGACCTGGTGCGTGACCGTCGATAAGGCGGCGTTGGTTAGTAGAAAAACCTTAATCAAAACTGGATTTCTGGTAGTAGTTTACCCCAGAACAACCCGGCCAAATTCTGGTGGTCGGGTCAGTATTTTCGCGGCCCAATTTCGTCCGTTGGCTTTCGGGGGGAAGAATCTACCCCACCCGAAACACCCTATGCCATTTGGCGGATTCTGGTGAGGGCATTGATAAGTTTTTTTCCGGGAAATCCCATGATATATGGAGGAAGTTCACAAAAATTTTCATCATGACCGACCAGAATTCGGGTGTTGACCACCAGATTCGGCCTGAGCAGCTACAGGATGAGTTGGGGATTGCGAAGGATGCTTACTACGCTTATTTGAAGCATTTAAACATTAAGGCTCAGAAGGATAGCGATGGGAAATCCTACCTAGAGCCGGAGGAAGCAAATTTAATTCGGTTGTTGCGGGAACACGTTGTCGCTGGGGGTAAAATTGCTGAGTTTGTTATCCCCGGTGCGTTGGCCATTTCCGAGCAGTGCGACTTGGCGAATCCCTATGCAGAGATGCCTAGCCCGACGGGGAACCCCGACCAGGCCCAGAAGCCAGACTTGGATATGGACGGAATTATGCGGTCGGCGGCGGAACTGGCGGCTCATCGGATGGCCTACGCTGACCAGGTGAAACTGCATCTGGCTTCTCAGATGACCTACGAGGACTTGCCGGGGGACATTCAGGCCCAGGTGAATGCGGTGCGGCAGTCGGCCCTGCTCAGCGAATCGCCCGTAAAGATTGCAGCCGACCTGTTGGGGCGGTGGCGGCAGCGGAGGAAAGCCCCCAGCCAGACGTAGATCCAGGCGGCATAGACCCCCAGGGGTTACGCCGTACCTGTGCCGCCCTGGAGGCGGGAAACAGTGTGCTGGTGTTGGCTGAGGCGGGCATGATTGGCAGCTTCCCGGATTTGGTGATGCGTCACTTTAGCGGGAAGTTGACCGTGGCCCTGGCGACCTATAAGGGCAGTGGCAAGCGGTTTCTCGAACAGATTGCGGAGCAGTTGAGTATCCCCACCACGGAGCCGAAGCTGGATAAGAACGGTGATGCGGTGGGCGAGAAGCCGTTGACCTTGGATGCCCTCAAGGATGAGATTGCGGCGAATGTGGATGACCAGACGTTGCTGATTTTCCCGGAGGCGAAGCGCCTGACGACGGGGATTCGCTACTGGTTGGAAGACCTCATGGCGACGGGGGTGAAGCTGTGCTGCTTTGCGGCGGTGAACCCTGGCCGTGATGTCTTCCTGGAAATGATTGAGATTGAGCTAGACCTCCCTAGCGATGTCGATATCCGTGGGGTGATGGCGGTGGAGGCTGAGCGGCAGGGCTTGACCCTGAGTAATGCCCGGTTGGCGGAATTACAGCCCCTGGCAGGGCGGAACCCGATGTTGGCCCGTAAGGTGGTTCAACGTGAGCGGTTGGGGCTGAATCGGGCTGGCAAGCCGGAACACACGCAGTACATGGTGATTATGCCGATTGTGATTGCCTTCATGATGGCCTTTGGGGTGGTGCGATTCATCGGCTTGGGCACCAATAACTCAGGCTTGTATGTGTTGGGTGGTTCGGCCTTGGTGACGGGGATGGCCCTGCGACAGTTGGGTAATGTGCGTGGCGCGAGGAAACGCCTAGGCCAATAGGCGGATGGGTGAACCCTCAAAATCTGGGAACGCTAAAGCAGGTTTTGGGGTTTGCCTATGATGGCCATCACCCATGCCGTGATTGCAGCGGCTGGCACCAGTTTGATGTTGGGCACCAGTGACCCCCTACCGTTGGCCCTAGCGGTGATGGGGTCGCAACTGCCTGACGGGAGCAGTAGGCGATGCGTGGGTTAATGCCGATAGCGGTAGTTCTGACGTTGGGGATAGTGCCCCACGGCATGAATGGCAGTCAGGGGGTGGATGAGGTTCTACGCCAGCCCATCATGGCGAGCAGGTCAACACCTCATTCACAGGGCCAAAGCCTTCTGGGTCGCCATCGCCCACCAGGTCTGAGTAGTAGTCAGGGTTTTCTAGCATGAGCTGTCGCGCCCGATCCACACCGGTATCGTAGAAGGTGAGCCTACGGTTTGTTTCGAGGGTCACAGGCACAGGGCCATCCCCCACACGGGAGGCAAACTGATCGAACAGGAAGGTAGTGTGGCCGTCTTCTTCGGTGATGGAAATATAGCTGCGCATACCCAGGGGGTTAGGCTTTCCTAGGTCAGGATCGAACTGACAGGTACGGGCAGTCTCCACCGGAGTGAGGGGGGCATCCGGGATGGAGACGGTCTCTGCCGGGGCGGGTTCTACCGATTCGGCCATAGGGGCGGCGGTTGCCACCGGAGCTTGGCCCACCTCCGAGCGAGCGCAGCCCCACAGCAGCCCAAGGGCGGTGAGTGTGGCGAGGAAAACAGGTTTCATAGGCTGGAACGGGGGCATGATGCGATAGCGGGCGATGGTCTACGCTGCCACTCTATCAAC
>JALQST010000067.1 GCA_023264315.1 Nodosilinea sp. BSH.14 | reverse complement strand
AGAGCTTAGCCAGCCCTAGGCGTTGTTGGTCGGTAGGGTAGATTCTGTACTGATATCGTGCTTTCATTGTCTCATTATACTGCATATTACATCATGAAAACCATCACGATTCGGCTCCCAGACCATGAAAAGCAGATCCTTGATCGCTATTGCCAAGAAGAGGGGCGAACTCAGACCGATGTTTTGAGAGAGTTTATTCGGTCGCTAGAAAGCCGCCCTAAAAGGGCGGGGCTTGTATCCCATTAGCTTTGGTCAGCGGGCCAAAAATCTCCTCCTGCAAGTCTTCAGTCATCCCACGAATCGCCGTCAGGGGTGTCCGCAATTCGTGGCTCATATTAGCAGAGCATGGTCCAGGATTTCCCTAGTATTTCCTCCGGCTGGGTATAGCCAAAGACTTCGAGGTGAGCCCGGTTGATATAAACATAGACACCGTCCTCGAGGATGGCAATGCCGTCCGCCGCCGCCTCAATGGCCGCGAGCTGACGCTTGATCTGCATCTCGTCTTGCTTCGCGGCATTGATATCCTGGGAAAAACCCACCACTTCCTGGGGCTGGCCCTGGGTATCGCGCAACAGGATGAGACTATCGCGCACCCAGACATAGTGACCATCCCGATGGCGCATCCGATAGTCATGCCGGAGATGACCTTGCTGAAAAAACTGAGGATGCGCCCCATAAACCCGAGGCGCATCCTCATGATGTAAGTGCTGTACCCAGAAGTCGGGTTCGGATCGAAATTCTTCCGGGGTATAGCCCAGCACCGTCTCCACGTTCTGGCTGATGTAGGTGCAGGGGCAGGGTGGAACAACGTCGGAGGTATAGGTGGCGGGGCTCGCGCCGATAATCCACTGGAGCCGCTGAAGGTCAGCCTCAAGCTGGGATAGCGTACACCGCTGCTGGTCAAGCTGCTGTTGCAACTGGGCCTGGGTCTGATGGGCGATCTCCCGCTCTGTCGTCAACTGTTCGGTCAGGTGCTGGATCTGCGCTTGGGCGGCCTCCAGTTGCGCTTGGAGATAATGGATTCAGCCATAGTTCATTGCTTTTTCGTTGCTCATCCAGACCTGCCCTAGCGTGAGCGGCACAGACAGCACGCCACCCCTTTCTGGTTATAGTGAAAGTCTTCCCTCGTCGGCAAGATAACCCATCTCACCCGACAACAATTTAACAATTTACAGGCCAGCCCGGTTCAATTTTGGCCTGGGCAATAGCCCCTCACCGTTGGGATGTGCCCCGCCAAGCATTGCAAGTGTTAACTTAAGTAAAGTCGTCGGGTAATGTTTTCAGAGGATCCCATGGTGTCTGCGACGCTGACCAATCCCCACACCCACACCTGGTCATGGCAGGGGTTTTCCATTCGCTATCAGCAGGTGGGGCACGAAGGCGTTCCCATCCTGTGCATCCACGGCTTCGGAGCCTCCAGCGATCACTGGCGCAAGAATCTCCCGGTCTATGGTCAACCCCACCAGGGTCAACCCTATCGCGCCTACGCCATCGACCTCATCGGCTTTGGCCTATCCGACAAACCCACCCCTGGTCAACCCCTTCCCTACCGCTTTGAAACTTGGGGACAACAGATTATCGATTTTTGCCGCGAGGTGATTGGGCAACCGGCCTATCTAGTGGCCAATTCCATCGGCTGCGTGGTGGCTATGCAGGCGGCGGTGGATGCCCCTGACTGGGTGCTCGGCCTTGTGATGATGGACTGCTCCCTACGGCTGCTCCACGAGCGGCGGCGGGATCAAATCCCTTGGCACCAGCGGATGAGTACGCCGATCATTCAACAACTCTTGGGCTATCCGGCGGTGGGGCGATTTTTCTTTAGCCGCATTGCCCGCCCCCAAGTCATCCGCAACCTGCTGAAGCAAGCGTACCACGACCACAGCGCCGTCACGGATGATCTGGTCAACGCCATTTTGGCCCCCGCCCAAACCCCCGGAGCCGCCGACGTGTTTTTGGCCTTTGTGCGCTACTCCCAGGGACCACTGCCGGAGGATTTGCTGCCCCATCTCTCCTGCCCCGCCTGGATCATTTGGGGCCAAGCCGATCCCTGGGAACCCATCGCCCTGGGCCGCACCCTGGCCGAGTATCCCGCCGTTAAAGCCATGGTGGAACTGCCTAATGTGGGCCACTGCCCCCAAGACGAAGCCCCCGACCAAGTCAACCCCTTCGTGATGGACTGGATTACCTCAGATTTAGCCGCATCCAACCGCACCTGAATCCCATAGTCCGCCGTTTCCGTCCGCATTGAAGCCCCTGGTCAAGTTCGACAAGTCGTAGGGCCAAATCGCAGCAGATACGGCGGAGCCAGTCGCATAGGAACCTTAATAAGCTAAGGTCTCTAGGGTTTCACGCAGATAGCGACGCACAAGATAATCTAGGGAAACGTTGTCTGCTTCACCGGAGGAAAGCTCGCCTTTCCAGTTCCGAAAGCCAGAACTGCTCGCGATGGCGGATCGTAAGCGGCTCCAAATGTGGGCATGATCAGAAAGGGTACGGGAATTTGCGGAACGAGATAGTGCCATAGCTGCCTCAACAACGTCTTAGGTCAATCAATACAAATAAGCTCAAACATTGCACCGATGAAGGAGAAGGTCGGCGTTAGGGTGGGTAGTACCGCTGAACGTTGACCCGTTGGCGCAGGGGCTATAGGCCCAAGATAGCGTAAGTTTCTGAAGGGCTGTTGTGCCTAGGGCCACATTTAGGCCCGGAACCAGCCTAGCGTGGGCCGATAACGTCAGGTTGGGTCGGAAATCCGCACCATGGCCACATCGCGATTGCGATCCGGAGTTGCCTCCAGAGAGGTTTCCCAGTCTGGCTCGTGCTCCCAGTCGTGGGCCGTATCATGGGTCGTCTGATCCCATCGGGTACGGTCGGGATCCCAGCCGTCATTGGCATCGTCTCCGGATTCGGAACCCAAGGCTTCAGGGGTAACGTCAACGCTATCGTCGTCCTCGAAGCCGATAACCTCGGGGATAACGTCAACGACATCATCGTCCTCACCGCCCATCATCTCCGTCACCACGTCAACCATGGCTTCCCCGGCAACGACCACCTCTGCGATTACCGCAACGGGATCAAGGGTGGTTTCCCGGGGTTTAAGAGTCCCAAGGGCGTCGGTTGTGAGGTGATCGCCTTCCATGGTTGTGATCGCAGCATCTAGAGCCTTGTCTTCGGCGGCGGGTTGGTCAGTCTCATCATGATCGATGGCAGGATCCAGATCTAGCTCGATAGCTTCCTGCTCTGAAGGAAGGGCACCTTCAGGGGGAAGAATTTCTGGCAAAATTCGCCTCAGCGCTAGCCCTGTCCGGGTAAAGCGGGTCTGAATTTGATCTAAGGGATAGGGCGAGGTGCGCCGGAACCGTTTTTCCGATGTGGCCATGACAGCTAAAACACTGATGGGCACCTGAAGAAACAGATTGGCCATGGCGACAGATCCAGCCGCCACAGCCAGCCCCCCCAACCGTCCCCAGGGAGCAAAGGGGGTAATATCTGAAGCCACGATAGCCCTAGGGTAGATTTCCCACAGCAGCCATACCAGCGGCACCGGGGCCACCATGGCCAAACTGCGCACCCATCTTTGCTGAAAGAGGGTGAGTAGACGCCGCCGGTCATCACTGAGGGCGGTGGGTTTAAGCGTGAGCGCGAGCAGGCTAAAGATGTAAAACGGCTTCCCAAGTTGCATGACCAAAGCGGGTGAAACACCCACCAGAATCAGGAAGGCGAACTCTAGACTGGGCCACTGGGGCGACCCTACCGCTAAACCCAAGGTGCAAATTGCCAGCCACAGAGGAACCGTGGCGAGGCCAGCCAAGTGTACCCAAAGGTACGGATCGTAGCGGTAGGGAGCCATAGGGTTAGGTCATTGCTAAGGTACGTCGCTTCGTCACCATGCGGAAGGCGTCGATGATGTCACCTTCCTTCCAGTCACTGAAGTTGTCGATGCCAATGCCGCACTCAAACCCAGCGGCGACATCCTTGGCGTCTTCCCTCATCCGCTTGAGGGAGTCGAGCTTCCCTGTGTAGACGACTTCGCCGCTGCGTACCACCCGCAGGTTGCAGTTGCGCGTCACCTTGCCCGACAGCACATAGCAGCCTGCCACAGCGCCCTTCCGCACCGGGAAGACGGCCCGCACTTCCACCTGGCCGAGGGGTTCCTCCACCATTTCGGGATCGAGCAGACCTTCCATCGCCCCCTGGATGTCGTCCAGTAGGTTGTAGATCACATCGTAGTCCCGCACATCGACACCCAGGCGATCCGCCGACTGACGGGCACCGGGGGCGAGGGTGGTGTTGAAGCCCACGATCACCGCGCCACTGGCGGCAGCCAGATCCACGTCGGTTTCGCTGATTTCGCCCGGAGCGGCCAGCAGCACCCGAATTTGCACCTCGTTTTGGGGTAACTGTTGCAGGGCGGCGAGGATGGCCTCGATGGAGCCCTGTACATCAGCCTTCAGCAGCAGATTGAGATCCTTGAGGTCTCCTTCCTGGACTTGAGCGGAGATGGTGTTGAGCGTCACCCGGCGAGAGGCCATCGCCTGCTGGAGGCGAGACATCCGCTGTTCAGACATCCGCTTGTCGGCCACCGCCCGCGCCGTTTTCTCGTCGGGATAGACCTCGAACTCGTCCCCGGCAGCAGGGACATCGTTGAGCCCCAGCACTTCCACCGCAAAGGAGGGCGTGGCCTTGTCCACCCGCTGAAGGCGGTCGTCGAGCATGGCCCGCACCTTACCCAGCACCGGCCCAGCCACCAGGGAATCGCCCACCTTCAGGGTGCCGTTTTGCACCAGCAGGGTCGCCACAGGGCCACGGGCCTTGTCGAGGTTGGCCTCGATAACGGTTCCCCTAGCCCGACGGTCGGGGTTGGCATGGAGGTCTTCCACCTCGGCCACCAGCACGATCATTTCCAGCAGGGTATCGAGGTTTTCGCCGGAGAGGGCGCTAACGGGCACCATGATGGTATCGCCGCCCCATTCCTCAGGCACCAGGCTGTGCTCCATCAGTTCTTGCTTCACCCGGTCGGGGTTGGCGGTTTCTTTGTCCACCTTGTTAATCGCCACGATCAGCGGCACCTCGGCGGCCTTGGCGTGGCTGATGGCCTCGATGGTTTGGGGCCGTACCCCGTCATCAGCGGCCACCACCAGAATAGCGATGTCGGTAACGCGAGTGCCCCGCGCCCGCATGGCGGTGAAGGCTTCGTGGCCAGGGGTATCCAGGAAGACAATCTGGTGAGACTGTCCAGCGTGCTCCACATCGACGTGGTAGGCCCCGATGTGCTGGGTAATGCCCCCAGCCTCGCCCTGGGCCACCTTGGTTTTTCGGATGGAGTCGAGCAGGGTGGTTTTCCCGTGGTCTACGTGGCCCATGATGGTGACAACCGGAGGACGACGCTGGAGGCT
Organism: Nodosilinea sp. BSH.14; assembly: GCA_023264315.1. Taxonomy (GTDB): domain Bacteria; phylum Cyanobacteriota; class Cyanobacteriia; order Phormidesmidales; family Phormidesmidaceae; genus Nodosilinea. Next base: position 5,523 of record JALQST010000067.1, on the reverse strand, counting down.
GTCCAGGTCTTCCGCGTCGATCATTTCCGTGACCTTCTTGGCCTCGGACTGGGCGGCTTCGGTTTCGACCACCACATCAAACTCCTCGGCCACCATTTTGGCGGTTTCGATATCCAGAGTTTGGTTGATGTTGGCGGCGATGCCCTTAAAGAACAGAGACTTGATCAACTCGGTGTCGGGCACCATGATCATCCCGGCCAGTTCGTGCACGGTCAGCCCCTCAGTGAGGACGATCATCTCAGGCCGCTCCTGCTTAGGCGCGGACTCCCGCCGATCTCGACGACCCCGACCGCTGCTGCTGCTGTCCCGATGCTGGGGCCGATGGCTCTTCACCGTGGGGGTGGAGGGCTTGCCACTGCTGGCGCTCTTGGGCTTGGGCGGACGGGCCAAGGACATACTGAGGTTCATGGCCTCGGTAGACTGCTCTTCCCCATCTAGCTCGTCGGCGAGAACATCGAGATCCTCGTCCTCGTCCTCTAGAACGGCTTGGCCCCGGCGCTTGGTCTTGCTGACCTTGCCCGCCTTTTCGCGCATTTCCATTTCATCGTCTTCGTCCTCCCGTTCCTTGCGCTTGTGGCGCGGGGGCGAAGGCCGACGCAAGCGACTTTCTAGATCCAGAGGATCCACACCAATGACTGAAATCGAATCATCGCTGGCGGTGTCGCTACCCTTCGCAGCGGCTTCCTTATCCTTCGCTGGTGTGGGTGGCGCATCGGGACGACGTAGCTTGGGCTTGGGCTTGAGGCGAGGCACGTTAACACCTTCCTCCTCATCCACCTCGCGAATGGGAATGGCGGGGCGAACGGGAGCCTCTTCCCCGTCGCGGGTTTCCACCCGCTTGATGACGGGGCGAACGGGCCTAGCCCCCTCTCCGGCCTTAGCACTGGCGGGGGATCCTGTGGCGACCGCACCTCGGCTAGGCGGGCCAGCGAGCTTAGGTCGAGGCGCAACAGCGGCGACTTCAGGCACCGGTGACGCCTCTGGGCTGGGCGCTTCCTGCCGATCCGCGACAGGGGTAGAGGCGCTGGATTCAGGGCGATTTGGGGCAATGACGGGGCGGCGAGGCTTACGGTCATCTACTCGGTCGTTGTCCCGGTTGCTGGGGGAAACTGGGCGGGCGGGCCGACCAGGAGAGTCGGCGGTGGGGCGACTGGGTTTATTCGGCGGAGCCGCCTCACTGGTTCCAGCACCGCTGTCAATGGGGCGCTCAGGTTTTGGCGTGACCCGGTGGCGTCGAATTTCGAGGATTTGCTGCTTTTGTTCGGGCCGATTGCTAGGCTTGACTGGGTTAGGGCGGGGCCGAGCCGGACGGGTAGCACCACTGCTTTGGCGAACTTTCTGGGCCTCCGAACGAATTTGCTCTGCCTGGGAGTCCTCGATGGTGCTGCTGTGACTTTTCACGGCAATGTCGAGGCGATCACAGATCGCCAAAATATCCTTATTCTCCAAGCTTAATTCCTTCGACAATTCGTAAATTCTGACTTTGCCGTTCATCCAGTTCTCCCTACGCTAGTCAAGAAAATTAGTCCATAAAGCCAACCTGCTTCGTCCAACACAACGACATCAAACCATTCTGACGCATACGTTAGCCTAGCAAGGCATTGTAAACCAAAGCTAGATACTCTCTGGGGCACCTAATCAAGTTTACCGATTTGTGGGATGGGGTGGGCAAACATCCCCCGTCCGGTGGTAGATTTCTAGGCTGTGGATGTCCCCCTTCCCGGTGTAGTCAAATCCTCAACGCCCAAGGTTTCGGTGTCTTCTTGGCATGGAGCTGGTCAGGCATGGTAGACCAGCCCTACTTCAGTAGGCCCAATTAGGCGTAGTTTCCCTATCCTAGCTTAGGAAGCTAATGGCTCAGCGGCCCAGATGTCAAGGGGCTAACTCCTGCCTCTAGGCGTTGCCAAAGCTGGGGCCACAGGCTATCGGGAATGGGCGCTTTGAGGGCACGACCAAGGCGGTTTTTGCGCTGGGCGATCCGGAGACAGTCGGCCTGGGGGCAGAGGTAGGCGGATCGCCCCATGCCCTGATCAAGGCAGACGCTAGTGGAATGGGCTAGCCGCACCACCCGCCAAAACTCAGCCTTGGGGGCGACGCGCCGACAACTGACACAGCGTCTTTCATTGGGAGCCATAGGGTGAAGAGGCGATTCGATGAACGACTTAACCCACGATAGCAGCTATCCTCCAGCCCTCCAGAGCCCCATCTCTGTCGCAGCAATTCTCAGTATGACTAGGCTGGCGAATAAAATACCGCTCAGGCTGAGCTGTGAGCCTGTCGAACCGCCGAAGCCTTTTCACCCTTCGACAAGCTCAGGGCGAACGGTCAACTTGCCAAAATGAAAATTGCTGTCTCCGTCGGCCAAGGGAATCGCGATGGATCCCCCCATACCCTCGCGGTGGGACAGCGCTATTCCTCCTCCCCCATGTTCTCGCTGGTCTCTGCGTCGAAATCCTCGTCCTCCTCTAGGGAGGCCATGGGTTCCGGTGCAGGCGCATCGTCTACCAGGGATCCGGCCTCCAGTTCGGCCTCCACTTCTTCGGCGGCGGCGGCGATGGCGGCCATCTTGGCTTCGCGGGCGGCTTGGGCGGCAGCGGCCTTGGCGGCGGCTTCGGCGGCTTTGGCTTCGGCTTCGGCAGCGGCGGCTTCGCGGGCCGCTTGCAGTTCCGCTAGTTTTTGATCTTCCGCTTCGTAGTCGTACTTACCCGCGTCCTTGATGTCGATCTTCCATCCGGTGAGACGGGCGGCAAGGCGGACGTTTTGACCTTCTTTGCCGATGGCGAGGCTGAGTTGATCTTCCGGCACCAGAACGTGGGCCTGCCGTTCGTCAGGGTTGACCAGGCGCACCTCATCCACACGAGCGGGGCTGAGGGCGTTGGAGATGTAGGTGGCCGGATCGGGCGACCAACGAATCACGTCGATTTTTTCGCCGCGCAGTTCGTTCACCACCACCTGAATTCGGGAACCCCTTGCACCGATGCAGGCTCCAACGGGATCCACATCCCGCTCCAGGGTATCCACGGCAATTTTGGTGCGGGGGCCAACGGAGCGGGAAGGCGGGTTGGCTTCGCGGGCCACGGCCACGATACGGACGATTTCGTCCTCAATTTCCGGCACTTCGTTGGTGAACAGTTCCACCACTAGGGCGGCATCGGCACGGGAGATCAGAAGCTGCGGCCCCCGGTGAGACCCCTCGGACACCTTTTTGAGGGCGACCCGGAAGGTGGCATTGGCCCGGTAATTATCATTGGGCAGTTGATCCCGCTTCAGCAGTTCCGCTTCTACCTCCGGCTGGCCCACGCCGCTGCTGACCGCCATAATCACCGACTGCCGCTCGAACCGCAGCACCCGCGCATTCAAGATGGCTCCTTCTAAATCCTGGAACTCTTCTTGGATCAGCTTGCGCTGCTGATCCCGAAGCTTTTGGGCCAGCACTTGCTTAGTTTGGATCGCCGCCATCCGGCCAAAGTCGCCCTGATCGGGGGTGACATCCAGCACCACGGTATCCCCAGCCTGGGCTTCGGGGGCCACTTCCCGCACTTCATCCAGGGCAATCTGGTGATCCTGACTGGTCACTTCTTCGACGATGGTTTTGGTGGCCAACACCCGAAAGCCCTGTTCACCGTAGTCGTCCACATCCAGTTCAATATCGAAATTGTCAAAATACTCTTCATCGAAGTGGAGGCCCATCTGCTGGGTGCGGCGGTAGCGCTCATAGCCCTTCAGCAGCGCCTCTCTTAGGGCATTCTCCACGGCGTGTTTGGGCAAATTCTTTTCTCGACTAATGGTGTCGATCATCTCCTGCAAGTTAGGCAGATTAACCAGCGACATAGACAATTACCTTTCAACAGTGTGAGTTTGAAATAAATGTGACGGCCCAGGGAAGACCGCTATTCAGGACTGTTATTCGGGACTTTCGTTACTCAGTTCCACGGCAGCGACGATCTCGCGGGGAAGGGTGATGGGTTTACCCCGCTGGCTGATTACCACGGCAGCATCGTCTCGGCGCACCAGTTGGCCCACCCAGGTTTGCTTACCCCGGTGGGGTTCTGCCAGCCGCACCTCCACCATGAACCCTTTAAATACGATGAAGTCCCGGTCGGTAGACAGATCGGAGGACACCCCAGGGCTGGAAATTTCCAGCACGTAGGCATCGGGAATCAGATCGGAGTCATCCAGGGCTGCTTCTAGGGCTTGGCTCATCTTTTCGCAATCCTCCAGACCCGTGTCTTCGTTTTCTAGGCTGCGGATGTCAACCCGCAACACGGGCGGCGACTGGTTGGTTTGGAAGATCGCATCCACCACCTCCAGTCCCAGTTGTTCGGCAACGGGAGCAGCAAGGGCAAGCACCTGGGGGATGATGGGGTGAGTCATGGCGAAGAGCGGCGGGGCAGAGGAAGAACTGGCATTTAGGACAAGATAGCCGTAGCCGTAAACCAGGGATTTACAGGCAATAAAAAAGTGGGCGTTGACCCACCTCCCTAGGCATTAAGACTAAAGGAACCTAGGCCCGAAGACCTAAGCTGTCCCATTCTAGCGAACTTTGTCCCGATTGGAACACCCCTATTGGGACTGGAGATGGTGAAGGAGCTGATACGCAAAAATCTGACGTAGGGCCACAGCTTTTAGGTTAGGCTGATTGGATCTAGCTTGAAGTTCGGCAGCATAGTAAACCAAGCCAGCAGTGGCTAGCAACAGAATCAAGATATTCCGCAGGATGAGATAGCCGGGAAGGCAGCGATTTTTCATCATAGCTAGAAACCCCGGAGACCAGGGTGGCGCACAGAGGACGATGGGCCGCCGTCTCTCTGGGGAAAATAGCCGTAGTGGCAACCTGGGTGGGGGTGAGATAGAAGCATGGTAGGAATTTCCCTGGGGGTAATATCAAGATCTAACGTTGGGAAACCCTGGGAGCTATCTTGACCGCAACGGGTGGCAACGGCTGTGTTCTTTCTATCCTAACCGTTGCCTGAGGCGGTTAGGTCTTCACTTTGCCAAAGCGGCGATCCCGTCCTTGGTAGGCGATCAGGGCTTGATGAAACTCGGTGAGATTGAAATCGGGCCAGAGGGTTTCAGTGACGTAGATTTCGGCATAGGCCAACTGCCACAGCAGAAAGTTGCTAATCCGCATCTCGCCGCTGGTGCGAATTAATAAATCAGGGTCGCGCAGGCCCGATGTATAAAGCTGCTGGCTGAACAGATCCTCGGAAATGTCATCGGCATAGAGTTCCCCCCGCTGCACCTGGGCTGCTAGGCGACGGCAGGCCTCGACAATTTCCTGACGTCCACCGTAGTTGGTGGCCACCGTGAACTCAATCCCTTGGTTATCTTGGGTTTTGGCCATGGCCTGGTCAATTTCCGATTGGAGGGAAGTGGGCAGGGCCGCAAGGTTGCCCACAAAGCGAATTCGCACATTTTCCGCCATCATCTCCATGAGTTCCTGGCGCAGCACCCGTTCAAACAGAGTCATCAAAAAATCCACCTCCTCGCGCGGGCGGCCCCAGTTTTCCGTGGAAAAGGCAT
>JALQST010000066.1 GCA_023264315.1 Nodosilinea sp. BSH.14 | reverse complement strand
TGCCGCCGATCCCAGGTCGCCTCAGCCATGCCTCTTTGCCATCTTCAACCAATGTGTTCCACAAACTGCCGTTTCTAACCATACCCGGAAGCGCCCCCGCCTTGCACCGGGTTTGCCCCAAAGCGGCTAGGCGTCGGTGAGGGTTTCAATCAGAATATCCACCTGGGCGCGTTTTTCCGCCAAGTAGGCCTCGCAGCGTTGGAGGGACTGCACCGCCTGTTCAAACTGGGTGATCACCTCCGCCAGAGGCAGGCGTCCCGACTCCAGATCGGCCATGATCGCCTCCACGGTGGCCACGGCCTCTTCGTAGCGCCAGGGGTCGGGGTTGGGGGGATCGTTCTGGGAGGATCGGGCTTTGGTCGGCATGGGTCTCTAGGCTCTCAAGGGCTATCATCATTAGCTCAGCCGTTGGCCCCGACGGCGCTTTGCCCCAGAGGTCGGCTAGCGTGAATCCAATACTTATAGAAACACAGGTTTCTGACCTGGATAAGCCGGAGTTCGATAAATCCGTCATCGGATTCTCCTTTTCAGGCTTCAGCGTACAGGCTCATGGTAGGCAAGGACGATGTACAGGGCTTTTCGACACAGAACCCTTCGGCTAGGCTCCATCATCCATGGGCTACCGAAGGGTTTAAGGTTTGGGTGACAGAACGTTTCCGGCGAACCCAATGACCAAGCGTAACGTTCCAAGGAACGAAAAGCGTTGGTCTACAGCAGGCCCGTGTTGGTACCTTGGCGACCTGTGGCCAGTTCCACTTTAACGATTTTGCCGCCCATTTTTTGAATGCGCTGCTGCTCACGAAACCAGTTTTCGTAGGGCACTAGCTTGGTAAAAAAGGTGTTTTGCAGTTCGCGCTGGGTGCGAATGCGGCTTTGGCTGGGCACGCAGGCCGTAATCTTAAACATGCGCATGGTAAAACGCTCTCCTACTATCTCACTGGACTACAGAATGGACGGTCGGGCTAACCCTACTGAAAAGCCAGAGTCGAAAGCCAATGCCAGGGACATCAGGAAGACAGCGTAGCCTAGCCCATTGTCCAAACACTCGCTCCTGACTCTGGCCTGTGACTACCCTATCACCCTAGGGGAGAAGGGATGGCACCAGGATTGAGGCTTAGCTCAAGCCAGAGCTGATGTAGTCGAAGTACACGCCCATTTCGCGGCCGGCATCGGGGCCCACCAGGGAGGCGGTCACTTCCTTCATGGCCTGGATCGACTGCACGGTAGCACCGATGGGCACGCCCAGGGAGTTGTAGGTTTCTTTCAGGCCGTTCAACACGCGCTCATCCAGGATGGAGGGATCCCCAGCCAGCATGGCGTAGGTGGCGTAACGGAGGTAGTAGTCGAGGTCGCGGATGCAGGCGGCATAGCGACGGGTGGTGTACATGTTGCCGCCGGGACGGGTGATGTCGGAGTACAGCAGGGACTTGGCCACAGCTTCCTTCACGATTTCAGCGGCGTTGGCGCTGATGGTGGAGGCGGCACGAACCCGCAGTTCCCCGGTTTGGAAGTAAGCCTTCAGCTTATCCAGGGCGGAGCTGTCCAGGTACTTGCCCTGAACGTCGGAGGAATTGATAACAGCGGTAATTGCGTCTTGCATGGGTGAAGCTTCCTTAAAACTGATGTTTGCTCAACAAATCGACAATGGGGTGGGAATGCAATTACTGCATTGCGCCCACAACGTAGTCGAAGTAGGAGGCGGCTTCAGCAGCATCGTCGCTGGACAGCAGACCAGTTGCCACAGCCTTCATGGAGCGCACGGCTTCAGCCACAGCGGGGATGGGGGTGCCCAGGGAGTTGTACATTTCGCGCACGCCCACCAGACCGATTTCTTCGATGGGGGTCACATCACCAGCGACCACGCCGTAGGTGATTAGACGCAGGTAGTAGTCCATGTCGCGCAGGCAGGTGGCGGTCATTTCTTCGCCGTAGGCGTTGCCACCGGGGGAAACCACGTCAGGACGCTTTTGGAAGAGCTGGTTGCCAGCTTCTTTCACGATGCGCTCACGGGATTCGGTCAGAACTTGGGCGATGCGCAGACGACGCTCACCAGAGGTCACAAAACCCTTGATCCGATCCAGTTCGCCGGGGCTGAGGTAACGGGCCTCAGCATCAGCATTCACGATTGACTTCGTGACAATACTCATTGATGGATTCCTCCGAAAGATATAACCAGATGTCTATCAAACTGGCATTGACGGGCCAATGGACTGAGCGCGCGAGGGCACCACCGCAGCACTATCGAGTTCAGCGAGAATCCTCAAAGGGCTCAGTATCCTTCCCGAATCATTGTCAGGGATTGTGATCCCCTTCTTAAAGACAACGCAATATTTTGTAATAGTCTTCCTCAGGTTTCTAAAGGCTTGCCCCGATGGGGTTTCAGGTAGATGCCTGGGCATTATCACAGACATAACCGCCTAGATTAAGACAATCCGGCGGTCATGCTTAATATTCCGTTGTAAATACGTCAGGGTTTGGATCCCGAAAATTCGGCTGATACCCAAGCTAGCTTCAGTAGATCAGAAAGATATTTCTTCGTCCGGGGTTGGCCCTCACCCCCAGCCCCTCTCCCAGGAGGGAGAGGGGAGCCGGAAATCCCTCAAAGTCCCTCTCCCAACTTGGGAGAGGGACTTTTAGGGTGAGGGCCAATCAGTCCTAGGGCAAATTGCCGGGGTTAGGTCTTTAGGACGCTTTAGCGACGGTAGGGCACGCCCTGTTCGCCAAAGTAGCGCTGGTACTCCGCCGAAGACAGCATCGCCTGGGCAACGGCCAGTCGCCCTTGGGCATCGGCCATGGCTTGGTACTGCTGCATGTCCTCGCCCTGGGTCAGGTTACGGCCCAGAATCTGCCGTGCCATGATTTCCACCAGTTTGCCTTGGGGATAGATGTCCACAAAGCGCTGCTGGTAAGCCTCAGAGGCCAACAGTTCAGCCACAAATTCCCGCACGGTCAGCGTCCCTTGACGGAGTGCCTGTTCAGCCTGGGACAAGCGCCAAGCCGTCGGGATGTCGCCGTCGTAGGCCATCATCACCTGGCGATAGATCGCGGTGATCACCTCTTCTGCTTGGGCTGCATCCATGTCCGCCGACCAGCGGTAGAGGCGAGTGGCAGGCTGCACCGTGGGCAGTTCCAGGGTGGCCGACTGGGTGGCCCGTCCGACAGAAGCCGCGAGAGCCGCTTCTTGGCTGGCTTGAGCGGCCACGGCATCGGCCATCAGAGGCATATCCGTCACCGGAATCGTGGACTTGGCAGGCTCAAAACTAGGCACCACTAGGTCACGGTTTTGCTTAGTGAGACGGTTGTACAGCCGCTCGGTGTTGGGGAAGTTGGCCGCAGGCAGGGTGGGATAACGGCGATAGGGCACCGTATCTTCCCCAAAGTTCTCGGCATATTCCGGGGTGTTCAGCATGGCTTTGATGAAGCCACGGATCCCTTCGCTGGCCAGAACTTGGTTGTACTTGCGGATTTCTGCCTGATCCAGCGGAGCCCGACCCAGGAAGTGCTTGGTGCCGAACTCAATCACCTGGGTGTTCGGGTAGGGCGCGTAGAACTCCTTGATGTAGAGACTCGAACAACCCAGCCCTTCGATGAACTCCTTCAGGGTGATTTCGCCGTTGCCCAGTTTGCTTTCTAGGGCGGTGAATTCGCTCTTCACGATGTAGGGGGCGATGTCCCGCTCGAAAATTTGGCGATAGGCGGCGGCAGTCACCAGTTTTAGGTTGGGCTTGTCGGCCAGGGCGGTGAGCTTGAACGCCTTGGTTTGCTGGCGCTGGCGGTTCACCCCTTGGCTGATGCGACGCTGCACATCGGGGATGGAGCGCTCGTCGCCGACGGAACCCAGTTCCACAAAGCGGGGCACGGTGGTGTCGGGAATCGGCATCATGCCCTTCTCGGCCAGGGTGCCCACCCGCATACTGCGGAGCGCCAAGCCCTTGGGCGTCAAGTAGCGCTCGTAGGGAACGGTGTCTTCACCGAAGGCTTCGGTGTATTCCTGGCTGTCGATGATCGCGTCAACCAAGGCATAGAAGCCTTTCTTGGCACAGATATCGAAGTAGGCGTTGGTTTCCTTGCGGCCATAGGTGGGGCGACCCAACAGACGACGGTGGATGTATTCCACAGCCTTCATGATGTACAGGGACGACCAGTAGGTCTTACGGAAGGCTTCGGATTTGGCGATGATCCGGATGAACTCCTTCACGGTGATTTCGCCGTTTTCTAGCTTGATTTCCGCCACATTGGAGCGCTGACCAGAGTACACTTCGCGACCAAACACTTGACGGTAGGCGGCGCTGATCACCGCCTGGGTGGAGCTTTCCGAGTAGCGCACGCTGGCCTTAGTGTTGCCCGTGCGAGGCACCTGATCCAGCTTGAACACCTTGGCTCCTAGGGAACCGGGGTTGAGGCCACGGGCGGCGGGGTTGCTCAACTGGTTGTTGATACCAGCCCCGCGGTGAATCAAAATCCGGCGGGTGTCTTTGTTGAAGAAGGCCGGAGTGGCGCTGACGTTGCGGGTTTCCTTGGGGAAAATGGCCCCAAACTGAATTTCCAGCGGATCGTTGCCGGAACCGTAGGGGTGCTGATCGGGGAGGGGCTGCTCGTAGGCGGCGAACAGGGTAATGAACTGGGGCTTCTTGCGGAAGGGCGCACTGAAGTTAAACAGTTCAAACTGTGGCCCCCAGTTGCGGCATTCCTGGGCTTCTTGACCCAGACCGCGCAGGTAGGGAACGGTTTCTTCCCCGAAGTAGTCGCCGTATTCCTTGGAATCCACCAGGGCATCCACCAGGGCGGCTAGACCACCGCTGGAAACGATGGAGAAGTACTTCTGCACCTCTTCGCGGGAGCTGGGTGCACGACCGAGGATATGGCGGAAGGCCAGTTCTAGGGCGCGGCTGTTGATGTAGGGCTCGTAGAAGTTCTTGCGGTACAGGGGCGACTTGGCCAAGCGACGAATGAACTCCTTCATGGAGATTTCGCCGTTCTTCACCTTAGATTCCAGGTCGGAGATCGACAGGGAGTAGGCGCGGGTAATGTCGCGCTCAAACACCTGACGATAGGCTGCTTTCACCACGTCGTTCTTTTCAGTGGCGGAGAGACCGGGTTTCATGGCGTACTTGGGCCGACGCTCTGCCGCATTGAAGTAAATCTGGGGCAGTTGCAAGCCTTGCAGATCGCCGGAGGGACGCTGGCGCAGCTTGTCCGAGGGGGTGGGAGCCTTAAACTCGGTCAGTAGCACCTCGAAGTACTGGGACACAATGTCCTTGGCTTCGGCATCGCCGCTGACGTAGCGAATCGAGGCCGCCTTCATGGTCTGGATGGCCACGATGGTTGCTGCCGTGGAGCAGGCATTCTCGATGATTTCCCGCAGGCCGCGAACGTTGACGGCAATGATGTTGGGATCCCCCGCCACAATGGCGTAGGTGACGTAGCGCAGGAACCAGCTCAGGTCACGCAGGGATTTCTGCATGTTGCTGGGGCCATAGCGAGACACGTTGATGGGCCGGAACCCAGGGGGAATGGGGCCAGAGGGCGTTGTGCTGAACAAGCCGCTGAAGAAGCCGCCGCCACCACTGCTTTCAATAAAGGTTGCGGTGCCGAGCTTAGCCGCTTCCTGGGCATCCAGCACGGTACCCGCCCGCGTTTTTTCCAGGGGTTGATCGGCGTCGGGCCGTTCCAGGTAGGCCAAGGGGGACCCACCCGTAAAGATGCGATTGGCCGCCTGGGACACGATCAACTCGGAATAGCGAGTCAGCGTCTCAGCAATCAGCACTCGTTTCAGGCCGGAATTAAAAAAGCCGGACAAATCCTCCAGCTCACCCTTGGCCATGTAGCGGTCTTGTTGCTCAGCTTGGGCAATCGTTGCGACCGGAAGGGTTTGGTAGAGCTGGGGCCGCGCCACGGCACTTCCACCACTTGCTTTAACACTCATGCGTATTCAAAGGCTCCCTATGCGGACAATCACTGCATTTATAAGACTAAGGCGTCCCAGACGCAGGCTTGGAGGCTTGGCCCTAGGGGGGCAAAGAAACTTAACCTACGGGGGGCAAATCCGTTATCGACTGTTTCTAATCAATCTCAACGGATCGACATCGAGCCGAAACAGGTTTGTAAACCAATCTGGGTTCAGATTAAACCGTTTCAGAACCGCAACACAGCTTGTTAAGAACTGTGTAACATCCGGTTCGCGAAAGGTCTTCGGTCATCATAGAGGATGGCCATCCCCCCCTGAGAAGACCTCTAAGTTTTGTAACGTTTCGTGATGAATAGCCCTTCCTCCAGCCCGGTGCAGTCCGTCAGCGATGCCGTCGCCCGTCTTTACAATACCTATCCCTTCCCGCCGGAACCGATCCTGGATGAGCCGCCCCCTGGGTATAACTGGCGCTGGTATTGGCCCACGGTACACAGCTTTTGTACGGGGTTTGCGCCCACTCAGTCCCAGGTCAGAGTTCTCGACGCGGGCTGTGGCACGGGGGTCAGCACGGAATACCTGGGCCACCTCAACCCCCAAGCCGATGTGCTAGGGATTGACCTCAGCGAAGGCGCTTTGGCCACCGCCCAAGAACGGTGTCGGCGATCTGGGGCCACCAACGTCCAATTCCGGCACCTCAGTATTTACGATGCCGATCAATTAAATGGACAGTTTGACTGGATTAATTGTGTCGGTGTTCTGCACCACATGCCGGATCCTGTACGCGGCATCCAATCCCTCGCGGCCAAACTCGCTCCCGGCGGATTTCTCCATGGCTTTGTCTACGCCGCCCTTGGCCGCTGGGAAATTTCCCTCATGCAGCGGGCCATCGCTCTGGTACAAGGAGAGCAACGGGGGGATTATCGGGACGGTGTGAGCGTTGGACGACAGCTTTTTGCCAGTCTGCCCGCAGGAAACCGCCTCAAACAGCGGGAGAAAGATCGCTGGTCGCTCGAAAACCAGCGGGATGAATGCTTTGCCGATATGTACGTCCATCCCCAGGAGGTGGACTACACCCTCGACACCTTATTTGACCTGATCAACGCCTCTGGCCTAGAGTTCGTCGGCTTTTCCAATCCCCACATCTGGCAACTAGACCGTCTTCTGGGCAGCAATCCCGACTTACTCCAGCGGGCAAAACAACTGTCTGAGCGAGATCAATACCGCCTCGTGGAACTGCTGGATCCAGAAATTACCCACTTTGAATGGTTCCTAGCCAAACCGCCCTTGGCTAAACAGGACTGGCTTCAGGATAACGATCTGCTAGCCGCCCAGGTTCTCCGCAATCCCTGCATGGAGGGCTGGCCCAGCCACAGCATCTTTGATCACAACTACCAGTACATCGCCCTCTCTTCCGTGGAGTTTGAGGTGTTGTCGGCCTGCGATCAAGCCAGCGACCCGACAGCGACCGACGCACCGGAAACCAAAGCACCGTTGACCGTGGCGGATCTGCTCAGCCGCACCGCCGCCCGCCTAGACGACCTACGGCAAATGCAGCAAAAACAGCTCATCCTGTTACAGTCGCCACAGCTTTCCCCCTAGCTTTGTCTAAGAATCATAGATTTCCTCGGCGAGGGATCTATTAAGTATTATTGCCGTGATATGATCTGCTACGGCCTAGAATAACAGGCCAAACCTCTTGACGGCTAAGGATTAGTGCTTTCGTGGCCCCCAATTCCTCTGAGCAAACCAGTGATGCGGTTCCGGTAGCAGACAGCTCAGCCGAGGAGTCGATGCTTCCCCCTCCGGTAGACGCCGCCATGGGAGAATATTATCGACTCCAGCAAAATCTGCTGATTTGTACAGTTGCCTTTAGTGCCGTTGTCTTCTTCTGCGTCTGGCTCACCTACTCCTTGCCCATTGCTCTGAATTATTTAATTGGAGCGTGCGGTGGTGTGGTTTACTTGAGGATGTTGGCAAAAAACGTTGCCAACCTTGGGCGTGGGCAGGCAAAAATCGGCAGCGGTCGCCTCGCGATTGTGATCGGGTTAATTCTGGTCGCGTCGCAGTGGCAGCAGCTTGAGATTGTTCCGGTTTTCCTAGGTTTTTTAACCTATAAAGCTGCCCTGATTGCCTACACACTTTGGACAGCGGTTTTGCCGAATCAGTCTTAAGCATGGGGCCGCCTAGGCTTTCAAAATTTTCCGGTTCCCCGGAAAGTACGAATCAGTTTGGTAAAGATGGCGCTGGGTATGGTTATGTTTTATCCCTCAACTCTGGCAGAGTTAGAAGTTGGTCAACATCTTTACTGGCAAGTTGGTAATCTCAAGCTCCATGGGCAGGTTTTCCTGACTTCTTGGTTTGTGATTGGTTTGCTGGTACTGGTGTCAGTGTTAGCCACTCGCAACGTTCAGCGGGTGCCTTCCGGGCTACAAAACCTGATGGAATACGCCCTAGAATTCATCCGAGATTTGGCCAAAAACCAGATCGGAGAAAAGGAATATCGTCCTTGGGTTCCCTTCGTGGGCACGCTGTTCCTGTTCATTTTTGTCTCGAACTGGTCAGGGGCGCTGGTGCCTTGGAAGCTGATCCATTTGCCCTCTGGTGAACTGGCCGCTCCCACCAACGACATCAACACCACCGTTGCCCTAGCCCTACTCACCTCTCTGGCCTATTTCTATGCCGGATTTAGCAATCGTGGTCTGGGATACTTTGCCAAATACATTGAACCGACCCCGATCCTTTTGCCCATCAACATTTTAGAAGATTTCACCAAGCCCCTTTCCCTGAGCTTCCGTCTATTTGGGAACATCCTCGCCGACGAATTGGTGGTGGCTGTGCTGGTTCTCCTGGTACCTCTCTTCGTACCGTTACCAGTGATGATCCTTGGGTTGTTCACCAGTGCCATTCAAGCGCTGATCTTTGCGACCCTAGCGGCAGCCTACATCGGTGAGGCCATTGAGGGGCATGGTGGCGAAGAGCATGAGTGACCTTGAAAGAGGCATTCAGAATCCGCTGGCTGATGGGTCAGGTGCCATCATCAGCAGAGTGGCTTAGAGGGCCGCAAGACAAAAGACGCTAAGTCAGCGTTCTTTATACCTGATTCGCTTGTTGTAGATTGTCAAAATCGAGGTAACGACATGGATCCTATTATCGCAGGCGCTTCCGTAATCGCTGCTGCTCTAGCGGTTGGTCTGGCAGCCATTGGCCCTGGTATCGGTCAAGGTAATGCTGCTGGTCAAGCTGTGGAAGGTATTGCCCGTCAGCCCGAAGCTGAAGGCAAAATTCGCGGCACCCTTCTGCTCAGCTTGGCTTTCATGGAAGCACTGACCATTTACGGCCTGGTGGTGGCGCTCGTTCTTCTCTTCGCTAACCCCTTCAGCTAAGGTTCTAGGCCGTGGGGGATGGGGAAGCCTGTCTCCCACGGTTTTCTAGACTTACGTTCGAGAGGAATTCGGTTCGAGAGATTGGATTCGAGACATTGAAGTAATTGGGGAATGACACCCAACATAGGGCGGGGGACGAAGAGGCATGATTCATTCAGTTTGGTTTTTGGCTGTAGAAGCGGCAGAGGAAGCAAGCGGTGGTCTGTTTGACCTAGACGCCACCCTTCCCCTGATGGCGGTGCAGTTTGTGCTGCTCGCGGTAATACTCAATGCCTTGTTTTACAAGCCCTTGGGTAATGCCATTGATGAGCGTGACGGCTACATTCGCAGCAACAAGGTAGACGCCGCTGAGCGCCTCGCCAAGGCTGAGCAAATCGCAAAGGCCTATCAGCAGGAACTCGCGGAAACCCGTCGTCAGTCCCAAGCCGTGATTGCAGCGGCTCAGGAAGAAGCCCAGAAACTAGCGGCTCAAAGCATTGCCGAAGCCCAGCAGGAAGCCCAGGCCCAGCGCGAGCAAGTTCAGCGTGAACTGGACGAGCAAAAGCGCCAAGCCATGGCTACTCTAGAGCAGCAGGTCGATGGCCTCAGCCGTCAAATCCTGGACAAATTGCTCAGTGCCGCATCCTAGCCTGATTTAGGTTCATGGTAAGCACGATGCCAGCGTCGTTGACGGAAAGAAAGATATGACTATTGGTTGGTTTCTAGCAGCAGAAGAGGGAGGGCTTGGTCTTAATTTCGACATTCTTGAGACCAACCTCATCAACTTAGCCATCATTATTGGCGTTCTCGTCTACTTCGGCAGCAAGTTTTTGGGGAAAACCCTATCCACTCGCCGATCTGCCATTGAAGAGGCAATTTCCGAAGCCGAGAAGCGCAAACAAGAGGCCGCTACTGCCCTAGCTGAGCAGCAGCAGAAGCTGGCTCAGGCCCAGGCGGAAGCCCAGAAAATCCTAGCCGACGCCGAGCAGACTGCCGTCCGTACCAAGGAGGCCATCCTAGCCCAGGCTAAGGTGGATGTGGAGCGGATGCGGGCCAGTGCCGCTCAGGATCTCAGTTCCCAAGAGACTAAGGTGATGCGGGAATTGCAGCAGCGAATTGCCGCGCTTGCCCTAGAGAAAGCTGAGCGTGAGCTACCTCATCACCTCAATGATGATGTTCAACGACGCCTGGTGGATGCCAGCATTGCCATGCTAGGAGGAGGTCAGTAATGAAAGACAGCACCATGACATCCGAGGTCACGCTGCCCTACGCCAAGGCGCTGATGGACATTGCCAAGGAAAACGGTGTCGTTGACCACGTGGGCAACGAAGTGGCGGCTCTCCTGGCCGTCCTGAACGAATCGGCGGAACTCAACCAATTCCTGGGTAATCCTCTAATTGAGCCGGAAGCCAAGAAAGGGGCGCTGCGCCAGATTGCCGAGGGTAAAGTAAACCCGGCTGTGCTGAGCGTGCTGCTCCTCCTGGTAGATCGCAACCGCATCATGTACCTCGACGGTGTTCTGGAGCAGTACCAAGTGCTGCTGCGGGAACTGAAGCAAACCGTGTTGGCCGATGTGGTCTCTGCGGTAGCACTTTCCGAAGAGCAGACCGCTACCATTCGCGAACGAGTGGCGGCCTTGTCCGGTGCTCAGAACGTTGAGCTTTCGGTTCAGATCGATCCCGATCTTTTGGGTGGGCTGATCGTTAAGGTCGGGTCTCAGGTGATTGATGCCAGCCGGCGCGGACAGCTTCGGCGGATTGGCATGCAGTTG
>JALQST010000663.1 GCA_023264315.1 Nodosilinea sp. BSH.14 | reverse complement strand
TACAACGGCAAAGTCGTCTACGGCAAAGACGCCTTCTCCGACCTGCACTTTATGGACAAACTCATGCCCGCTAAGGCGGCGGGGAATTGGGATGATTTGAAGGGCTTTTTGGATGAAGAATCGGTAGAAATCGAGGAAATTCAAAATTCAAAAGGCAAAGGGCAAAATTCCGACACGGAATCCGACCTCCCGACTCCCGACTCCCGACTCCCGACTCCCGAAGCTCCCATCGACACCACCCGTTCCGAGGCGGTTGATCCCGCGATTCCTCGCCCCACGCCGCCGTTTTGGGGTACAAAAGTCCTGACTCCGGCGGATATTTCGTTGGAGGAAGTCTTTGGGTATTTGGATTTGCAGGCGCTCTTTGTGGGGCAATGGCAGTTCCGCAAACCCCAGGAGCGGCCTCGCGAAGAATACGACGCATTCCTACAAGAAACCGTCCACCCCATTTTGGCCGACTGGAAACAGCGGATTTTGGCCGAAAACCTGCTCCATCCCCA
>JALQST010000662.1 GCA_023264315.1 Nodosilinea sp. BSH.14 | reverse complement strand
ACCCTCAATTCCCCGCAAGGGGACGGAAACGGAATTTAGGAATTTCTCCAATACCTGCTCCTCAGAAGGTCAGCTACCCTCAATTCCCCGCAAGGGGACGGAAACTCCAAGAGGCCTCCGATGAGGAGGCCCAAGAGACCCTATGTCAGCTACCCTCAATTCCCCGCAAGGGGACGGAAACGGCTTTTGGGGTGATACCCCAGGGCCAACCGGGGGTCGTCAGCTACCCTCAATTCCCCGCAAGGGGACGGAAACACAAATATAGTCTTCATCAGACAACGCAATTACTACAGCGTCAGCTACCCTCAATTCCCCGCAAGGGGACGGAAACAATAATTTCGTCCATTTCCTTTCCTTAACTCGATATGTCAGCTACCCTCAATTCCCCGCAAGGGGACGGAAACGGCAAGGGCCATGGATCCTACCCAGCGGTAGGCTTGCGTCAGCTACCCTCAATTCCCCGCAAGGGGACGGAAACCCATAGGCTTCAACCCATAGGTCA
>JALQST010000661.1 GCA_023264315.1 Nodosilinea sp. BSH.14 | reverse complement strand
TCTTCACATAGTCAGCGTGGCCAGGGCAGTCAACGTGTGCGTAGTGACGGTTAGCCGTCTCGTACTCAACGTGCGCGGTGTTAATCGTGATACCACGGGCCTTCTCTTCAGGCGCGCCGTCAATCTGGTCGTACGCGCGTGCTTCGCCGCCGAACTTCGATGCCAACACGGTCGTGATCGCCGCTGTCAACGTGGTTTTACCGTGGTCAACGTGACCAATCGTGCCCACGTTCACGTGGGGCTTGGTACGCTCGAATTTGCTTTTTGCCATTTTTTCAGCTCCGCTTTACAAAAGTGACGAAACACAAGAAATTTGGTGCCCATGGCGGGAATCGGACCCGCGACCTCTCCCTTACCAAGGGAGTGCTCTACCACTGAGCCACATGGGCAGTTCACTGCCTCAACCTGCTGTAACCAGCCGCCTCAGCGGCACGCCACAAGCGGGCTGCGATCTAACACATCCAACATGGAGCGGGAGACGGGAATCGAACCCGCGTCATTA
>JALQST010000660.1 GCA_023264315.1 Nodosilinea sp. BSH.14 | reverse complement strand
CGCACAACTTGGTGGACAGCAGTTTGGTCAGCAGGCGCAGTTGCAGCAGATCATTAACGCGGCTGGAGCGCAGAACTTCCAGCAAGCGTTGGCCTCGCGTGAGGCGTTTAACCAAGCGCAGCAGCAAGCCTACCAGCAGGCGATGGCAGGGCAGCAGTTCAACCGCGAAGCCTTGCTGCAGCAGTTTGGCATGGGCCAGCAAGCGCAGCAGATGGCAAACCAAGCCGCTGCACAAAACTTTGCACAGCAGCAAGCCGCACAGGCCGCAAACCTTGCCCGCCAGCAGCAGATGTTTGGTCAGGGCATGGACATCACGGGCGCACGAAACCAAGCCATCGCGCAGATGTACGCGCAGGATTACCAGCGCCTTGCCGCCGCCAATGCCGCCCAACAGCAGCAGTTCCAACAGAACATTGCCGCGCAGCAGTTTTACAACACGGCAGCACAGCAAGCGTTGGCGCAGCAGGCCGCAATCCGCAGCATCCCGGTCAACGAGATCAGCG
>JALQST010000065.1 GCA_023264315.1 Nodosilinea sp. BSH.14 | reverse complement strand
TAGGGTTTCGGGGGAGACCGCCGCCACAAAGCCCTGGGGCAGCAGGGTTTCCACCGTCAGGCAAATGCCATCGACGGCGATGCTGTCGCCCAGGGTGATATCCGCCAGCAGGGGATGGGTGGGGGTGGGGTAGTGGAGGGTGAGCTGGCCACTGCCGCTATGGGACAGACGACCCATGGCCTGAATCAGTCCAGTGAACATGGTGGGAGAGCGTAGGGATAGCGATGCCGTCGAGAAATGTCGAGCGCTCTGAAAAACTCAGATCCAGGATCGCCCAGGGAGGTTAGGATCAGGGCATACTGAGTTAGCAGAAGGCTGATTTTTGATTTTAGTCTACCCTGTGCTGATCCAGACCCTGCGGGCATACCCCGAGGCAGGGGGTCTATCCTGCCCATCCCTGGAGCCAAGAGGCTAAGCCAATGATTGAAATGAAAGTCGCCGGGATCGCCCTTGATGCGGTATCGCGTAGCCCTGTGATTCTCCTGCGGGATATCACGGAGCGGCGACAGCTTCCGATCTACATTAGCCGAGAGCAGGCCGGATCGATTATTGGAGCCTTGGAAAACCAAGTGTCCCCCCGTCCCCTCACCCACGATCTCTTTGTCAACCTGATTGAAGACTGGGAGATGACCCTAGAGCGGGTGGTCATCCACGCCCTGCGAGACAACACCTTCTACGCCCTGCTCACCCTTGCCAAGGGCGAAACCCGCCGCGAACTGGATGCCCGCCCCAGCGATGCCATCGCCATTGCCCTGCGCCTGGATGCGCCGATTTGGGTGATGGAAGAGGTGGTGGCCGAGGCCTCGATACCCGTAGATCGGGATGCGGACGAAGCCGAAAAGCAAGCTTTTCAAGCCTTTTTGGCCAACCTCAGCCCATCGGATTTCATTCAGCGGGGGGGGCGTCCCTCCACCAGCAACGACGCCTTTGATAGCTAACCCGTGACGGCTCCCTCTGCCATGGCCCAGGATTCTACGCCGCCACCCATGTCCTATCGGCGGTTTGGCCAAACCGAACTGCGCCTGTCCGTCTTTTCCCTGGGCACCATGCGCGGATTGGATCATCCAAACACCTTTGCCGCCACCCTAGAACGGGCGCTGGATTTGGGCATCAACCACATCGAAACAGCCCGGGGCTATGGGCCAAGTGAGCGCTGGCTGGGGGACTGGCTGCACCGACGCGGCCAGCCCCAGGATCTCATCCTCACCACCAAAATTCCGCCCCAGCCCAGCCGGGAGGCTATGGCCCAGGCCCTAGCGGATTCCCTAGAACGGCTGCGGGTAAAACGGGTAGACTGCCTCGCCATCCACGGCCTGAATACGCCCGACCACCTGGCCTGGGTGCAGGATCCCAAGGGCTGCATGGCCGCCGTGGCCGAGGCCCAGGCCGAAGGGAAAATTGGCCATGTGGGCTTTTCCACCCACGGCCCCCGCGAGGTGATTCAAGCGGCTATGGAAACGGGCCTGTTCAGCTTTGTGCTGCTGCACTACTACTACTTTTTCCAGCGCCATGCCCCGCTGATGGACCTCGCCCAGGCCTTAGACCTTGGCGTGTTCATCATCTCCCCCGGCGACAAGGGCGGAATGCTCTATACCCCACCGGACACCCTGCGTCAGGTGTGTCGGCCCTTCGATCCGCTGTTTCTCACCTACCGCTGGCTGCTGAGCCAACCGGCCATCACCACCCTCAGCGTCGGCCCAGCCCGTCCTGAGGAACTGGATTTTTTGACGGCACTAGCCCACCGCACCGATCCCCTCACCGCCGCCGAAGCCGAAGCCCTGCAACGATTGGATCAACATCCCGCCACTGTCCTGGGTACCGACCTCTGCCGCCAGTGCTACGCCTGTCTGCCCTGCCCGGAGGAGATTCACATTCCCGAAGTCCTGCGCCTCCGTACCCTGGCCCTGGCCTACGACATGCAAGGCTTTGGGGAATATCGCTACCGCATGTTTGAGAACGCGGGCCACTGGTTCCCAGGCCGTCGGGCCAACCGCTGCACCGACTGCGGCGACTGCCTGCCCCGCTGCCCCGAAACCCTCAATATTCCCACCCTGCTACGTGATACCCACGACCGCCTCAAAGGCCCCAGCCGCCGCCGCCTGTGGGAGGACGACTGACCCTAGGCGATGGCGATGCGGGGTTGGGCATACCACTGGTAGGTGGGGCTGCTGGGGTCGGAGTCAATGTCGAGGGGGCTTTCGGCTCCATCCACAATTAGGCGGACGAGGTAGGTACCCGGTTGGATGCCTCGGACGGTGATCAGCAGATGGTCGCTGTCCTGGTCGCGGGGGGGCACGTCCACCAGATAGCTGGCGGGCTCCTGGGTAGACCATTCGTAGAGGGAGAGCATTACCCCTTGGCGGGCTCCCACGGGGGGGCTAACGGTGAGGGCGAGGCAGGCGGCGCAGGTGTCGCCGTCGTGATCAAGGATGTCCTCCACCTGGATGGCCTGCACCAGGGGGCACAGGGTGAAGGGGGCCGGACTGGAACTCAGTCCCAGGCTGAGGGCGGCGGGTTCTGTGGCGTGGTGGAGGGTATCTCGGTGGTGGACTACCTGGAGGCTTTGAATCCCCGCTCGCAGGGTGGGCACGGTGGCCAGGGGCAGGCTGAGAACGTCGTCCGTGAGGTCTTGGGGCACCAGATCCTGGGGGACGAGATCGGGGTAGCCTAGGCGAATTCGGGTGTGTGGGCCTTTCAGGTGGTGGCCCTGGATCTGGAGGCAGGTGGTAGGCAGGATGGGGTGGTAGGGGCCGTCCTGGGCGAGGATGCGATCCACCTGGGGCCGACTGGGGAAGGGGGCAATGCCTTGGATGGGCCGCTCCCGTACGTACAGTGCCCGTTCCGCCGGGTCTTCGCCATTGATGACGACGGCCATCACCTTGTAGCCCATGGAGAGGGTGTAGGGGGTTTGAAAAAACACCGACCACACCTTCGACAGGTCATCTAAGGACAAGTCCTCGGGCGTGATCTGAAGTTCCTGCACCTGCTGGGAGAGGTCAGACTGATCCAGATAACTAAAGGTGGAATCGTTCAGGGTGTCTTGGATGAGCTGGGTAGACAGCGTGGTGCGGTCGTTGAAGGTGCGGACGACGCTGCCCATCAACCGCTGGGGTTCGAGTTCCGCCTCATTGCCATAGAAACTCAGCATATAGTGCAGTTCCAGGGCCGCCTGTCGCCAGGGGGTGCGCTTGTTGCGGGCACGTTGGGCGAGGGCGTCGGGGTTTTTCAGGGCGTTGTTGCGGCTGACGTGGTAGAGAAACAGGTTGATGCCCGTTTCGGGGGTGCCCTGGCCAATCCGGTGGGGGGCGATGGTGGAGATTCGCACCGACTCCACATGGCGCTGCACACTGGCCTGGAGGGTGCGCTGGAGGACGGCAGTGACGGTGGCAATGGCGAGGTGGTTGCTCATGCGGAAACCAGTCCGAGTTTGAGGGCTTTGACGATGGCCTGGGTGCGGCTGGTGACGTTGAGTTTTTCAAAAATCCCCGTCAGGTGAGCCTTCACCGTGGCCACCGTGACATGGAGATGGCGGGCAATGGCATCGTTGGACGCGCCCTGCACCAGCCAGTGCAGCACCTCCTGTTCCCGATCCGTGAGGTGGACGGTGTGGTCACTGTGCCGAGGTTGACCACCGTAGAACCGAAACAGCCGAAAGAAGCTGGCCGCCAGTTGGGGCGACAGGTAGATCTCGTCCCGCAGCACCGTTGTGATGGCGGTAATGAGCTGATCCGCCACCCGGTCTTTGCACACATAGCCCTGGGCTCCGGCCTGCATCGCCCGAAATACCCACTCATCCTCCCGATGCACCGACAGCACCAGCACCCGGGGAGCCTGGGGCAACTCCCGCAGGTGGCCAAGAACACCGAGGCCATCCCCCTGGGCCAGTTCCATATCCAGCAGCATCAGGTTGGGGCGCTGGGTTTGGGCCAGTTTAATGGCCTGGGGTGCGGTCACGGCCTCCCCCACCACCACCACCGGGGGCGAGGCGCTGGCGTTATAGAAATCCAGCAGCGTTCGTAGCCCCTGGCGAAAGGGCTGGGAATCATCCACCAACAGCAGAGAAATGGGAGCAGGGGTATCCATAGACCAGCGGAAACAACGACCAAGGCAGAACGAAGGAAACAGCACCAGGCCGGGAGGAGAACCCTCTCACCATCGCCGCCATCACCCTTTTTGGGCTGGGGCCAGGGGCAACACCAGGGAAAATTGAGCACCGCCCTGGGGCAGGTTTTCGGCCCAGAGTTTGCCGCCGTGCTGTTGCACAATCTGGCGGGTAATGGTGAGCCCCAGGCCGCTGCCCTGGGGCCGATTGGAATAGTAGGGCCGAAACAGGTTTTGCAGATCGCTGGGGGATAGCCCCGGCCCTTGATCCGCCAGGGTGATCACCACCTCCCGCTGGAAGCCTTGCCATTGGGCGGTGATCTGCCCCTGGGGCGGGCTAAAGTAGAGGGCATTGTGGAGCAAATTGGTGAACGCCTGCACCAACTGCGCCCGGTCTCCCCAAAGGGTGAGAGGCTGGTTGGGCACAGCAAGGCTGACCCCCTGGGCCTGGGCCAGCGGTTGCACCCCCTGCCATGCCTCGGCCCACAGCGACGCCACCCCGCAGGGTTCCCACCGCACCTGGGAACGTTGGCACCCGGCGATCAACTCCGTCAGATGCTCGCTGAGATGGCCCACGGCGTCCCGGATAATTTGGGCCTGCTGACGATCCTGGTCTTGGGTTAGCTCGTTTTGCAAATTGGCGGCATAGAGATGCACCATGGCCAGGGGGTGGCGCAGTTGGTGTTCCAAGTTCCGCAGGATGTGCTGGTAGTGGGCCACCTGCTGGCGTTGGCGCTGGGCGGCTTGATCCAACCGCAGGGCCGTTCGCAACGGGGCCACCTCAGACAGCAGCCGATCCGTTCTTCCCCATTGTCCTTCCCGATCTAGGCTGGGGCTGTCTGAATCGGTCACGCCAGATCCCCCAGATTCTGGGCTGTCGGGAAACCACAGCAGCAGAGACATCCAGGGGGTACTGGGTGCAAGGCGGAAGATCAGCCCTTCGATCCAGCCCTGGTCAGGATCGGGAGATCGCTGGTAAAAGGCCCACTCCTCCGACTGACGGGCGTGGGCTAGGGGGATGATCTGGGCCAAAAACGCCGCCGAGGTTAACCCTTGAACCTGGGGCAAAGCCGTCGTGGATACTCCGGGAGCCACCACGGCATAGGACATCCCGTAGGGATTGGGCCCAGCGGTGGCGGTGGAGTGGGGATCTCGGGCGCTATCCAGTTTCGAGTGCGGATCCGTGTCAGAAATCGCCGTCGCCTCGACTAGCCACCCCCCCGCCGCTCCCCAGCGCTGTACCACCCCCATGAGCTGCAACTGCCCCGCCGACTCGCAGGACTCCCACGCCCAAGCCCCAGGTATTGGGTGCTGGCACGGTATCGCCTGGGGATGAGGTGAGGTCACGGAGGTCAGCATGGTGCAATCTATCCAAGGACTAAGGGATTGAACGAGCGTCGTTTTCACAGGGAAGATTGTTCACAGGAAAGATATGGGGCACTCAAGCTATGGGGTACGCCAACGACAAGACTTAATAAAAAATTAAGTTTTCCGTTGTTATCCACCCCATGTAAATAACCGACCTAGGGACAACATTGGGATCTAGAATCAAGGCGTCCCATCGATGGATTAACCTCCGCAAGTACGGTTGTAGTGGGTCAAAATAATTACCCGATGATGGGCTTTATACCCAGGGAACACCCTGGACAACCCCTTAATATCAAAGGCTTTAGCGATGAATTGCCAGGATAAGCCTGAGGATTTCAGCTCAGCAAAAGGGTAAAAACAGGACTTTTGTTATGAAAATTTATCAAAATCATCAGCCAGGTTGAAATTGTTTGGGAACTCAGGATGTCGTTATGGCGTTTAGTTTCGCCTGTCCATCCCGAGGATGGCTGCTTTTTTCAACAAAATTTAGACTTTCCTGACGATCCCCTTGCCGATTATGGGGCAGAGACCGCTGGCCGAACACACTTTTCTCACGTTAGGGCGTCCCCCAGGTCGGAGGCCGAGGGACGATGCGGTGACGATGCGGCTGAAATCTGGATCCAAACCCCAAGGTTCAGGGGGCATAATCCCCGGGGGGCAAAGTTTCGACCTAAGTCTAATCGTGACCAGCGGGGGGCGGGCCTAAGCTAAACCTGCGAACCTATTCGGTCAGGTCTATGATCTCTGCGATTGCCCAGGCGGTAGCGAACCTACTGGCATCTGGCCCCACCCTTACGGGCACCGATCAGATTGACTTTGGCTATCCGGGGCAGATCACCGCTTCGATCAAGCCCTGCCTGCACCTGTACCACTACGAAATTCAGTCGGCCCAAAGCCCCTATCCCCAGCCCTGCCGGCGTCACGTAGATTTGGAGATTGGATCTCAGCCAATTTGGTTTGATGTGGTGTTTGCGCTGATGGCCTGCGACCATACGGCCCTCGGCGAGCAAACCCTGCTGTCAGAAAGTCTCAGTCTGCTGTTGCAGTCGCCCCACCTGCCCCATCGGTTTCTGTCGCCCTCGCTGCGGCGATATCCCGCCCTGCCCCTGCGGGTAGCGCCGATTACGCTGATGGCCCAGCCCAATTTTTGGATCACCTTGGGCATTCCCCTGTGTCCGGCCCTACAAATTGCGGTGACGGCTCCCTTTGAAATTCCCCTGGGAGATCGGCTGCGGGTGAATGATCTGCCGCTGCCCCATGCGCCGCCCTGATCGGGTGCGGTGGTATTTGTACGCCCAATTTCCAGATAGACCCAATCCCTAGCTTAGAAAAGGATGACGGCCCATGGCCCTAGATTATTTTGCTCCCGGTGTATACGTTGAAGAGGTGGATCGCGGTAGTCGCCCCATTGATGGGGTCAGCCTTAGCGTGGGCGGATTTATCGGCTTTACGGAAGATGTGCGGGGCGATGCCGAACTGTTTAAGCCCATGCTGGTGACCAACTGGGGGCAGTATCTTGAAGCCTTTGCCAAACCCGGTTCCGACGGCTTTACGGATTTTGACGCCTATCTGCCCTTTGCGGTGAGTGGCTGGTTTATGAACGGCGGCGGTCGCTGCTGGGTGACGAGCATCGGCACCCAGCTGCCCGGTTCTCCGGTGCCCCCACCCGAGGACACGGGCCACAAGCTGATGACCTCCAGCGGCAAGCCTGCCCTTCGGTTTAACCTGCAAGTGGCCGAGGCCAGCGATACCCCCGCCCTACCTCCCTCTGGCGGTAGCCGAGTGAGGGTGGTGATTGCCGATGGCGAGCCCAAGCCCCTGGGCGACGATGCCGATGAAGACGCCGAACCACCCCTCAACACCGGGGAGTTTTTCACCGTCATCGTCACCCAAAACGGTGAGGAGCTGGAGCGCTACCCCAACCTCACCATGAACCCAGAGCCGGAAGCCGAGGTGGCCGATTACGTCGTCACCGCCCTGGCCGACTCGGAATACGTCACCCTGACGGATATTTCCGTTTCCGGGCAAGCTCTCTCCCGCCGCCCCGCCAATGGGATCTATGAAGTGGCCCCACCACCCTATATTTCCCCGGAAAGCCGCCTCTCCCGCGATATCCAGGGCCAGCGGGACGACCGCACCGGGATGCAGGGCATGTTTGAGGTAGATGAAGCCGCCATGATCGCCTTCCCCGACCTGATGCGGGTCTACCAAAACGGCCTGATGGATATCGACCAGGTGCATGGGGTCATGGAATCTATGCTCAGCATGTGCGAAAACTCCTTCCCTGGCCCCGCCTACCGCATGGCGGTGCTGGATGCGCCCCCGGTGAAGCCCGGTAAGAGTATGGATCCGGTGGCCCCAGAGCAGCAAAAGCCCCAGGACGTGGCCCAGTGGCTCAGCCTGTTCAACCGTCGATCCATGTTTGGGGCGCTGTACTACCCCTGGATTAAGGTGGCCAACCCCCGCAACGCCGGACGCCCGATTATGGTGCCCCCCTGCGGCCACATGATGGGCATTTGGTGCCGCACCGACGAATCCCGTGGCGTCTTTAAGGCCCCCGCCAACGAAACCCCTCGCGGCGTCATCGGCCTCTCCTACGAAACCAACATGCGCGAGCAAGAACTGCTCAACCCCATGGGCATCAACTGCATCCGCAACTTCGCCAACTACCAGCGGGGCCTCAAGGTGTGGGGGGCCCGCACCCTGGTGGAACCCGACAACGTGCAGTGGCGCTACATCAGCGTGCGGCGCTTGCTCAGCTACATCGAAAAATCCATCGAAATTGGCACCCAGTGGGTGGTGTTTGAACCCAACGACCAAGACCTCTGGGCCAGGGTTTCCCGCACCGTTAGCAACTTCCTCGAACGCCTCTGGCGCGAAGGTGCCCTCTTTGGCGCTTCCCCCGCCGAAGCCTTCTACGTGAAATGTGACGGCGAACTCAACACCCACGAAACCATGATGCTGGGCCGCCTCTATGTGGAAGTCGGCGTTTGCCCCGTCCGTCCAGCGGAATTTGTCATCTTCCGCATCAGCCAGTGGGCACCTAACCAGTAAAGCTCCATAGTCCTCTCCTTGACTCTGATGGGATGCCAAATCCGCATCAGAAAAAACCAATTCCCAGTCTGATCAACCGTAGGGTCGAGGTCTCCTCGCCCACGGATACCGAGGATAAACAAGCCGGATTGAGTATGTAATTTCAAGGAGAGGATACCCCATTTTGTATGATTTCCAGGAGGAAACGTTGCTATGGCAGAACTGAATAAACCCATTGCTCCAAGTAGTTTTTACTTGGAAATTAAGGGGGTTGTAGAAGGGGAAAAATCGATCTTCAAGAGTGTTAATATTCCCAACTATCAACCCAAGGTGCAGGGTGGACAAAAGGCTGTGGGCACGACCAAGGGCGGCAAAACCATTTGGCAGGTCAACTCCGCAGGTTTTGAAGGGCTTTTTAGCTTTGACTGCATCTGTATTGCGAGTGGGGAAGGTTCGAGTACGAGCGTTAAAATGTACAAGTGGTTTGAGGAATGTTTGCCTTCTTCCAATGGTGGAAAAAGCAAGTGGCGCGACAGCACCAAGGAAGGCAGCATCACCGCCTATGACACCGATGGTAAAGAGGTAGCCCGCTGGGATTTCCTCGTAGCATGGCCCTCCAAATATAAGTGTGCTGATTTGGATGTCTCTACGGACTCCTACATCGAAGAAACCTACACTATTACCTGTGAAAAATTCAATCGTACGAAGTAGGAGAACTTAGCAGTCATGGTTCAATATTTAACCAGTTCGCGATTTTACTTTGAAATTGATGGCGTCACTAGCCTACTCGTCAAAAAAGTATCTGGCCCTTCCATTAGTATGACTGTGGCAGGCGGTGATACGGCTATTGGTGTGACCAAAGACGCCAAAACCCAGACCCAGTCCACCATCGGTGGTGTAGAGTATGGCGACAAGATCACCCTCACCTATGTGGGTGGCAACGAAGCCGATCAACAAAAACTGTTTGATTGGTACAACAAATGCCACGTTGATACCTACTCCGGGGGTGGTTCTGAAGCGACGAAAAGCCGCAAGACAGGATCCCTAGTGATCTACGATCCGGATGGGAAAGAAGCGATGCGCTTCAACTTCACAGATTTATTCCCGGGTAATGCCACTCAAATTGGCTCATTATCCGTGGAGAGTGGTGGTCAACTAGCGGAGGACAGTCTAGAGCTATACTTTACCCAAGTTATCCGTAAGGTATAGGAATTTTAGCCATGCCAGCCTTTCCCGAAATTCTCACCAGTGCTCGGTTCTACCTAGAGATAAAACTCGATGGTAGCACCGATTCGGTAGACGGAACTTTTATGGATTGTAGCGGCTTCCAGTCCTCCCAGGATGTAATCGAAATTAGTGAGGTCACGCCCCAACTTTGGGGCAAAAAAGGGGATAGTAAAGGCCGATTAGTACAGACTAAAATACCCGGAAAATTGACCTATATCAACATTACCCTACGACGAGGACTCACCACCTCCATGACCCTCTGGAACTGGCTAGATAAGGTGCAATCTGGCCAATGGGCCGACCAACGTCGGGATGGATCCTTAGTGATTTACAACCAAGCGGGAAAAGAACAATTTCGGTTCACCTTTGAACGAGCTTGGCCCATGCGCTATAAAATCTCCGATCTAGACGTTAAAAGTGGCGACTTTAACATCGAAGAAATGGAAATTGTGGTGGAATCCCTCAAACGCTCCGAAGTCAAATCCATCTAACGTAGGGTGCATTCGCGTAGGGTGAATAACGCCAAGGCGAGGCTTTGCCAACGCGAAGCAATGCACCACCGACAACGCCACACTCCCTAAAAGTACAATCCACCCCCCACAACGCTAAACCCCACAAGGCTAGGTGACCGATGGCCATCCAAATGAGCAACAACCTAAACTTGCCCCCCGTGGTCAAGTCTGCCCCGGCCCAGCCTTCGGTTGCCTCGGGGTCTGCGGTGTCTGGGGATGGGGGGCCAAGCCATCCGGCAGCGAGCTATCCAGTGACGGAAACGACCGCTGCGCCACGACCGGGATCGATTCAGCTAGAATTTGCCTTTGAACTACCCAAGGGCTACCTAGACAGCGCCGGAAACTGGCATCGACAGGGTGTCATGCGCCTCGCCAAGGCCATGGACGAAATTGTGCCCATGCGCGACCCCAGGGTGCGGGCCAATCCGGCCTACGCCACCGTGTTGATCCTGTCGCGGGTCATCACCCGCCTCGGCACCCTATCGGAAGTCTCACCCCTCGTCATCGAAGACCTCTTCGCCTGCGATCTCGACTACCTACAACGCTTCTACCGCCACATCAACGACTTTGCACCCTAACCCCCACTCCCCACTCCCCACTCCCCACTCCCCACTCCCCGATGTCCTCCCCACTCCCCCCCACCGAATTTCCCTTTGAACTCCCCCGTGGCCTCATGGGAGCCGATGGTGTCTTGCGTCGGGCAGGGATCATGCGCCTCGCCACCGCCCGCGACGAGATGATCGTGGCACGAGATCGTACCGCCCAGATACAACCGGGCTATGGGGATTTGATCATGCTCTCCCAG
>JALQST010000659.1 GCA_023264315.1 Nodosilinea sp. BSH.14 | reverse complement strand
CAGGAGGCGCAGCAGGCGCTGATCGATCAGATTACCGGCGGCGCCGAATACGGCTCCCTTGTCCGGCAGGGTGAGGAGGCTATCCTGCAAGCCGCGTCCGCCACAGGCGGGCTGCGGGGCGGGAACACGCAGGAAGCACTGGCCAAATTCCGCCCGCAGATTTTGTCCAGCCTGATCCGTGATGAATACTCCCGTCTTGGCGGCATGGTCAGCATGGGCCAGAACGCGGCCGCTGGCGTCGGGAATGCCGGAATGCAGACGGGGCAGAACATTTCCAACCAATACGGCCAGATCGGCCAGGCGCAGGCTGGCGCCGCGCTCGCACGCGGGCAGGCCACCGCTGATATGTGGGGCAACATTGCGGGCGCTGTGGGGCTCACGGCAGGACTAGGCGGGTTTGGCAATCTGGGCAGCATGTTCCGGGGGGCCGGAGTTCCCGGATCGGTAAATCCGGGCGGCATAGTCAGCCCGAGCGTTGCGCCGGGTTATACGACGCCGAGCTTT
>JALQST010000658.1 GCA_023264315.1 Nodosilinea sp. BSH.14 | reverse complement strand
TGCTATAACGAAAACGAGCTCAAGAAGGTGCTCGAAGGCTTCGGAGAGAAGGCCAACTACAACATCCAGCGCTTCAAGGGTCTCGGTGAAATGATGCCCAAGCAACTCTGGGAAACCACCATGGACCCGGAGACCCGCATGATGAAGCGGGTCGAGATCGAAGATGCCCTCGAGGCCGATCGCATCTTCACGATCCTGATGGGCGACAAGGTCGCCCCCCGCAGGGAGTTCATCGAGACCCACAGCGCCGAGCTGGATTTCGCCCAGCTCGACATCTGATGCGGCCGCGCCCCGCGACGCCTGTGCCGGCCTGGCGCTGGGCTGCTCTGCTGGGCTTTGCCCTGATGGCCCCGGCCGCCCTGCCCGCCGGCGGCGGCGAGCGGCGTCTGCCGGACGTGCGGCGGCGGGAGCGCCAGGCCGAGCCCCTGATCAGCAGCGGCAGCCTCGGGCTGCACTGTGCCCCCCGCTGCCAGGCTCCGGTGCTGGTGCGCCTGGAGACCGGGGC
>JALQST010000657.1 GCA_023264315.1 Nodosilinea sp. BSH.14 | reverse complement strand
ATCTTTAAGATATGTCAAATATCTTAAAGATTTTTTGCTTTGGTGTTTTTAGTGTACTGAGCGGAACCACGCTGATCCATATCGAACTCAGTTGTGAAACGTTATAAATCGACGACAATACTTGGGGGGGGACCCCCTGGGAAGATAGTTCAATGCCAAAGTTTTAAACAATAATAATATTACTAGGATAATTCTCTACCAATTCTTTTAGATAACTTTTTACTCAATGTAAAAAAATTATTCTTAAAAAATATTTTAAGTTTTATATATAATATTAAGTATAATACTAGTCATTAATATTATTTTCTGTACTTAAATTTTT
>JALQST010000656.1 GCA_023264315.1 Nodosilinea sp. BSH.14 | reverse complement strand
GAAGGTCTCCTAGATACAGGAGCCAGCGTCAACGTTTTACCCTACGAAATTGGCCAAGAACTGGGCTTAGTCTGGGAAGAAGAACAACTCTCCGTATTGTTAGCAGGTAATCTAGCTCGATTTGAAGCCCGTGCCGTTATTGTTCAGGCCCAAGTCGCCTCCTTTCCGCCCATCAACCTAGCCTTCGCCTGGACACAAGCTGCCAATGTACCGCTAATTTTAGGACAAGCCAACTTCTTCTTCGAGTTTGATGTCTGCTTCTTCCGCGCACGCTCCGAATTTGAAATTCGCCCTAAACAAGCTGAAGTGTAGAACATAGTTTTTAGGGCACCTCGAAAAATACAAATTTTCGTGGGAGTGGCTACGGGATTTCAGTGGTTTCAGGCTTTTCAGGTTCGCAATATGGCAATTAATCGAGGTGCCCTTTAGGATATAGCGTTTTCCACTCTAGTGAGGTACAGCTCAAGCACTGAGACTGTCATATAGCAAGCACTTCGGCGTTTTTGC
>JALQST010000655.1 GCA_023264315.1 Nodosilinea sp. BSH.14 | reverse complement strand
GAAGTGGGCGCTGGAACCGGTTCCGTCAGTTCGTAGGCTGGGGGGTCTGACCATTCCCCGCCGTCGGCCGCATGATCCCCACCTCCGATCTCCATGTGGTGGAAACCAGGCCCCTGGTGCCGCCGGCGGTGCTGCACCGGGACCTGCCCCTCAGTGACCGGGCCGCCAGCACGGTGCAGCAGGCCCGCCAGGCGATCCAGGCGATCCTGCATGGCCGCGACCAGCGGCTGCTGGTGATCGTGGGTCCGTGTTCGGTGCACGACGTGGCCGCGGCCCGGGAGTACGCCGCATTCATCGCCGAGGCCAGAGAGCGCCATCGCGCCGAGCTGGAGGTGGTGATGCGGGTGTATTTCGAGAAGCCGCGCACCACCGTGGGCTGGAAGGGGCTGATCAACGATCCCCACCTCGACGGCAGCTACGACATCAACACCGGCCTGCGCCGCGCCCGGGCCCTGCTGCTGCACGTGGCGGAGATGGGCCTGCCGGCCGCCACCGAGCTGCTCGATCC
>JALQST010000654.1:257-510 GCA_023264315.1 Nodosilinea sp. BSH.14 | reverse complement strand
CCCACGGTGTTCGTGAGCTGGACCGGTGAGGCGCTCGACAAGAAGACACCCCTGTTGCGCTCCAACGCGGCGATGAACAAGCAGGCCCAGCGGCTGCTCCGCCTGCTGGGGGAAACCGAGATCGCGCCAGTGAACTCCAGCTGCGGTGCCGAGCAGGAATACTTCCTGGTGGATTCAGCCTTCACCGCCCTGCGCCCCGACCTGCAGCTGGCCGGCCGCACCCTGTTCGGCGCGCCGCCGGCCAAGGGCCAGC
>JALQST010000654.1:0-247 GCA_023264315.1 Nodosilinea sp. BSH.14 | reverse complement strand
TCGGCGCCATCCCCGAGCGGGTGCAGGTGTTCATGCAGGACGTGGAGCGTCAGCTCTACACGCTCGGCATCCCCGCCAAGACCCGCCACAACGAGGTGGCGCCGGGACAGTTCGAGATCGCCCCCTACTTCGAGGCGGCCAACGTGGCCACCGACCACCAACAGCTGATCATGACCGTGCTCAAGGCCAAGGCCAAGAAGCACGGCTTCAGCTGCCTGCTGCATGAGAAGCCCTTCGCTGGCGTGAA
>JALQST010000653.1 GCA_023264315.1 Nodosilinea sp. BSH.14 | reverse complement strand
TCGAAGCCTTTTCACCGCCGTTTCACCCTTCGACAGGCTCAGGGTGAACGGCCAATTTGCCAAAATGAGAATTGCTGGCTGGGGATCAATGACACCCACCCTCGACTAATAAAGCACGATAGAAATTAGGATCTCGAGCACCGGACTGTTCCGCTAGAGCAAGTTCATCCTCTAAGGTACGACACATTCCGGCTGAAAGGGTAGACGCCTGATCGTTAGCCGGTTCAGAAAGATGAGGATTGGGCCTGGGAAGAACAGCACCCACTGGATTTGAGGGTGGTCTCGAGATCGTTCGGGGATCACTTGGATGGATGGAGGGCGAAGGGGGTAGGACACCCTCTTGACTGACCTCAGGCTGAGGGCGGCTGGTCTGATTCGTTTGACTGGTCTGACGTTCTATCGTCCTAGGGGATTGGGATAGTCTCTCCGTTTCATCATTCTGGGCCGGGGCGACCGGGTTCGGAGAGGACGACTGAGGCGTTATTATCGCCTTGGCGTGCCACTGAGGCT
>JALQST010000652.1 GCA_023264315.1 Nodosilinea sp. BSH.14 | reverse complement strand
CTCGCGCCAGAGGGTGTCGATCTGCTGCAGGATGAAGAAGCGCTCCGCCTCCCGCATCAGGCCTGGCCGCATCTGCTCGATCTGACCCTCCTTGATGTCGTAGGCATTACGCATCTGCTCCTGCAGGAAGGCCTTGAGCTCCTCCATCGACAGGCCGCTCACCTGGTCGGGGGACAGATCCGCCAGCAGGTAGATGAACTCCTTGACCTTCTCCACCAGGCGGGTGAGATCCCACTCCTCGGGCGGGAGATCCGGGTTCACATAGGCCTCGACGATGTCGTCGATGGTGCGCTCGCCGTAGCCAATCACCTGCTGCTTGAGCTCCCGCCCCTCCAGCACACGGCGCCGCTCGGTGTACACCGCCTTGCGCTGGTTGTTCATCACCTCGTCGTACTCGAACACCTGCTTGCGCATGTCGTAGTAGTACGTCTCCACCTTCTTCTGGGCCCCCTCCAGGGAGCGCGTCAGCATGCCCGATTCGATCGGCATGTCCTCCTCCACCCGGAAGGCGT
>JALQST010000651.1 GCA_023264315.1 Nodosilinea sp. BSH.14 | reverse complement strand
GTGTACTCACGGAAAGTGTCAAAACGACGTTCACGCGTAGAGTGCTGAAGCTTGAACACTGTTTCAGGGTTGAACAAGTGCGGTGCACCATCACGACGCCACTGGAACTCCCCACCAGTGGTCAAACGCTCAGTTGTCAGTGGAGCCCCATCGGAAGGATAGGCAGAAGCATGGCGGGCAAGATTTTCGGCAGCAATAACATCAATGCCTACTCCCCCAAGCTTGCTGTTGGTTCCCGTGAAGTACTGGTCTACAAACTCCTGAGAGAGACCAACTGCTTCGAAGGTTTGCGCGCCGGTGTAGGACGAGACGGTAGAAATACCCATTTTCGACATCACTTTGAGAACACCCTTACCGAGTGCCTTGATGACGTTCTTGGTTGCCTTCTCGGTTGTCACACCCGTGATGAACTCATCTCGGACCAACTGCTCGCAGGTTTCCATCGCGAGGTAAGGGTTGACTGCAGAAGCGCCATAACCCAGTAATACAGCGACGTGGTGAACTTCACGAACG